>JBFGZI010000110.1:0-7420 GCA_041586855.1 Oceanisphaera sp.
AGCAGTATCGGCAAGGCCTGTATGGCCCCGGCCGAACCACCGATGACCACGGCTTCACAGGGGCGGTTCATTTATTGGTCAGCCGGCTTTGCAGCAACCTGGTCATCGTAGGGCTGCTGAGCGGGGGCTGGATAAAGAAGCCCTGCACACAGTCACAGCCATGATCCTGCAGGAATGCCGCCTGCTCCCGGGTTTCAACCCCTTCGGCCATCAGGCTGAAGCCCAGAGTATGGGCCATGCTGATAATGGTTTTGACCACGGCGTCATTCTTGGCATCCTGGCCTATCTTGTTGACGAAGGGCTGGGCCAGCTTCAGGCAGTCGATCGGCAGACAATGGATTTGATTGAAGGAAGAGTAGCCGGTACCGAAGTCGTCCAGCGCGATGCGCATGCCCAAGGCCCTTAGCTGCTCAAGCCGCTGGGTAATGGCCTCCAGCTCGTCCCTCAGGGTGTTTTCGGTCAGTTCCAGGCTGACACGATGCTCGGGCAGCTCATGCCTGGCCAGTATTGCCTGTATCTTGGTCACAGCGTCAGGTCGGGTCAGCTGCCGACTGGAAATATTGAGCGCCAGTATGACCCCTTCATCGAGCAGACCGGCCTGGCACCAGCTTTGAAATTGCCGGCAGGCCTGATCAAATATCCATTCACCCAGTTCGCTCATGATCCCCATGCGTTCCGCCAGGGGAATAAAGCGGGCCGGGCTGATCATGCCCATTTCAGGGTGTTGCCAGCGCAATAGTACCTCGATACCGACCATGTCCCCGCTGGTCAGATTAACCTGGGGCTGGTAGTGCAGTGATAATTGCTGTTCTCTCAGACGGAGAGCATGACGCAGATCCTGCTCGAGGCGTATCCGCTCCATGGCGGCTCTGTGCATGTCGGGGGCGTAAAACTGATAGTTATTGCGTCCCTGAGCCTTGGCCTGGTAAAGGGCGGTATCGGCGGCCTTTATCAGCTCTTCCGCATCATCACTACAGGCCGGATAGGTGGCAATGCCGATACTGGGGCTGATAAACACCTGATAATTGTCCAGCTGGTGCGGGGGGGCCAGGCTGCTAAGGATCTTCTGGGCCACCACGGCGGCGTCTTGTGGCTGGGTGATGTCATCCAGCACGATGGCAAACTCGTCCCCCCCCAGGCGTGCCACCAGGTCACTGCGTCTCAGATTGTCTTTCAGGCGCTGGGCGACGCTTTTCAGCAGGTGAGCATTACCATCAACGGGGGCCGCCTCGGTCTGCGGCGTTACCACACTGTACTGAAGGCGTAGGGCCACACTCTGCAGCAGTTTGTCGCCGGTATCATGGCCCAGAGTATCGTTGATATCCTTGAAATGATCCAGGTCCAGCAGCAGCACCGCCATATTGCCCTTGCGCCGCTTGGCCCGGGCAATCGACAGGTTGAGGAAGTCCTGAAACAGGGAGCGGTTGGCCAGGCCGGTCAGGGGATCATACTGGGCCAGCTCCAGCAGTTTTTGTTCGGTCTTTTTACGCTGGGTGATGTCCTGAAAGATGATAACACCGCCAACAAAGTTGCCTGCCTCATCCTTCAGCGGGGCACTGGTGTACTTGGTGGGGATGGCTTGCTGTTCCCGGCTCCAGAGCAGGGCATCATGCACCCGATAGGGCTGACCGTCCTGATAGGCCATGTAAATGGGAGACTGTTCCCAGGGCGGCAGGTTATCTTCCTGTTTGCCGTATAACAGCTGATGCAGGTGGCAGCCACGCAGCTGCTGCTCGGTATAGCCGAGGATCTGGGCGCCGGCGGCATTGGCAAACTGGATCTGCCCCGACGGCGAGACACCCAGTATGCCTTCACCGGCACAGTTCAATAACAGCTGATATTGCCGTTTCATGGCCGTCAGCTCATGCTGATAGCGATCCAGGGACAGGAAAACCCGGATCTTGCTGAGCAGAATATCGCTGTCGACCGGCTTGATCAGGTAATCGACGGCGCCCGACTCGTAGCCCTGAAAGATATACTGGCTGTCGGTGTTCAGGGCGGTCATGAAGATAATGGGGATCTTCCGGGTTTCCTCATCCTGGCGGATCAGGCTGGCGGTTTCGAAGCCATCCATTTCCGGCATCTGTACATCCAGCAGTATCAGGGCAAAGTCGTGATGCAGGGTGACAGCCAGCGCCTCATTGCCCGATTGCGCCAGAAAGACCTCAACCTCGCATTCTTTCAGCAGGCTTTCCATGGCATAAAGGTTTTCCGCCTTGTCGTCGACCACCAGGATCTTGGAGCGGTGGGGTTTGATGATCATTGTACCTCCCTGCTTGCCTGTCGTTGCTCGCGTGGTTGCTCTAGTTGTTGCTCAAGCTGCTCTACCAGCCGAGCCTGCAGCAGGCTGATGTCCAGCGGCTTGACCAGGCAGGATACCGCCTCTTGCTGCAGCCAGGCTTCGGCCTGCTGTTGCTCCGCCGATGTCAGCAGTACCAGGGCCGGGCATGGAGAATATTCTCCGTCCTGCAGCGCCGTCAGCAGCTGGTGTGCCAGGTGGTGCGGCGGCATCAGGGCCATGATCAGAACATCAATCCGGGCTTCCGATGTCAGGCGGGCCAGGGCGGTGGGGTAGCTGTCTGCCTTGATAACCTTGAATCCATGCTGTCTGAACTGTGCCGTCAGGGTAAAGCTGTTACGCATGTCGCCGTCTACCAACAGCAGGATTTTGCCCCGGGCCAGTTCGGTCAGCCGGGGTGAAAATTCAGCCTGCTGACGGAGAGGCGCCGAGTGTGGCTCAGGAAGAGTGAGCTGTTCGGTGTGATGCCGGGTGCTCAGGGTATCAAGCCGGATCCGGCTGGATGAGGGCTGCACTGGCAGCAGCAGGGTAAAGTGGCTGCCCTGGCCTGGCTGACTCTGCAAGGTAATGCGGCCGCCCAGCAGACGAGCCAGTTCACGGCAGATGGCCAGCCCCAGGCCGGTACCTTCATAATGGCGGTTAATGGCCACATCTACCTGCTGAAAGGCCTCGAAAATTTCTGCCTGCTTGGCATCGGCGATGCCGATACCGGTATCCGAGACAGTAAAGGCAATCGCCTCGTTTTCTTCCTGGCTGACGGTCAGTGTCACTTCGCCCTGGTGAGTGAACTTGAGCGCGTTGGAAAGCAGGTTTTTCAGAATTTGCTGTAGTCGCTGGCGATCGGTATGCAGCATCTCGGGCAGCCCTGTCTCCAGGGAAACATGGAAGGCGAGCTTTTTCTCGGCTGCCAGGGGAGTAAACTGGCTTTGCAGGTGCCTGAGCATATCGGTAATGGAGACGGCTTCCCAATGCATGGCCATCTTGCCGGCTTCCACCTTCGACAGATCCAGTATGTCGTTGATCAGCCGCAGCAGATCCTGCCCTTCCCGCTGAATGACGCCGGCGGCCTTGAGCTGATCGCTGTTCAGGTTGCCTTCATTATTGGCGGCCAGTTGTTTGGCCAGGATCAGCAGACTGTGCAGGGGGGTTCTCAGTTCATGGCTGATATTGGCGAGGAAGGCGGACTTGTACTTGCTGGCCAGCTCCAGTGCCTCCCGTTCCTTGCGCTCGCTGATATCCTGAAACACCAGTACCACACCGGTAAAGAGTCCACTCTGATCGTGCAGGGGGCTGAGAGTATATTCGACCGGAAACAGATGCTCGCCTGCATGGCGAAACCAGTGCTGATCGCAGCTAGTGCTGCCGGTGTTGTTGCCATGCCGGGACAGGGTGTCGGTGAGCCAGGGTTCATCGGCCGCTTGTTGTTCGGTCAACAGTAAAAAGTCGGTCAGGGAAGTGCCGATGAGTTGGCTGACATCCAGACCCAGCAGACGGGCGGCCGCCGGATTGGCAAAGCCGATGTGCCCGTTCAAATCCAGACTCAGTATGCCTTCACCGACCGAACGCAGCAGTAATTCATTGTTATCCCGCAGCTGGTGGACTTCTCGCAGGCTCTGCTGCAGTTGTTGCTGCTGACGGGCCAGTTGCAGGAATACCTGGACCTTGCTGAGCAATACAGAGGGCTGCAGGGGCTTGAACAGGTAGTCGACGGCGCCGAGATCATAACCCTTGCCTTCGAACGACTGATCCTTGTCGGCGGCGGTGACGAAGATAATGGGCACGTTCTGGCTGGCCCGGTTACCGCGGATCAGGCTGGCGGTCTCGAAGCCGTCCATTTCCGGCATCATCACATCCAGCAGGATCACGGCGAAGTCATGGCGCAGGATCTGGGCCAGGGCCTCATGCCCTGAGTGAGCGGTGATGATCTCCGCCTGCAGGCCGGCCAGAATCCGCTGCAGGGAATGCAGGTTTTCGGGCCTGTCATCCACCGCCAGAATCTTGGGGGGGGTTGCCGCCTGCCCGGCAGCTGGGGTCAGGGACGGCTCAACGGTCAAGGTGGCTACCCCGCGAGGGAACGCGCTTGAAAATTCGTTGTTGGTAAACCTGGTCTTCAAAATAGTCTTGCACCGCCGAAAATTTAAGCGATTCCTTGTTGCCAAGGCACAGGAAGCCACGGGGGCTGAGGCTGTCGTGCAGCAGAGTCAGTACCCTGTCCTGCAATCTCTGATCGAAATAGATCAGCACATTGCGACAAATCACCATCTGCATTTCACCGAAAACACCGTCGGTGGCCAGGTTGTGGTTGGCAAAGGTGACATTTTCCTTGAGGGAGTCATGCATCTTTGCCGCCCCGTATTTGGCATGGTAGTAATCGGAGAAAGAGCGGCGGCCACCTGCCCGGATATAATTCTCGCTGTACTGCTGCATCTGCTTGAGGGAATAGATCCCTTCCCTGGCGACGGCCAGGGAGTGGTTGTTGTAATCGGTGGCGTAGATCTGGGTCCGCTCGTAGAGGCCCTCTTCCTTGAGCAGTATGGCGAGGGAATAGACCTCTTCACCGGTGGCGCAGCCCGCATGCCAGATCTTGATGAAGGGGTAGGTCTTCAACACCGGGATCACCTCTGACCGCAAGGCCGCAAAGAAGTCGGGATCCCGGAACATGTCGGTCACGGTCACCGACATGAACTTCAGAAAGTCGTCGAAAAACGCCTTGTCATGCAGAATGGGCGGGATCAGATCGGCCACCCGGCTGACGCCGGCTTGCTGCATGCTCTGTGCTACCCGCCGCTTGAGCGAGGCCTGGGCATAATGCCGGAAATCGTAGCCGTAGCGGCGAAAAATAGCCTCCAGCAGGATCTCCAGCTCGATTTTTTCCAGCTCTCTCTGTACTTCCATCATTTGAACAACCACACCCTCATCATCGAAATCAGCTTGTCCACATCGACCGGCTTGGTGCAATAGTCATTGGCGCCGGCTTCTATGCTCTTGGCCTTGTCTTCGGGCATGGCCTTGGCAGTGAGAGAAATGATCGGCAGGGATTTGAACTTTGCCTGCTGACGGATTCTACGCATGGCCTCATAGCCGTCCATGACCGGCATCATGATATCCATCAAAACCAGTTCTATATCCTGCTCTTCTTCCAGTTTTTGCAGTGCCAGCTCTCCGTTGTCGGCCATGCTGACCTCCAGGCCATGCTCGCGCAGCACTTTGGACAGGGCGTAGGTATTGCGCAGATCATCATCTACCAGCAGGATCTTGCGACCCTGCAGCAGTTTTTCGGGGCTGTGCAGCATCTGGATGATATTGCGCTGATTGAGCGGCAGGGAAGACTCCACGCTGTGCAGGAACAGGGTGGTTTCATCGAGCAGCCGCTCCGGGGAGCTGACGCCCTTGATCACGATACTGCTGGTGTATTCGCTCAGCTCCTTGTATTCCTCGGTGGTCAGCTCCCGGCCGGTATAGACCACGATGGGCGGCAGGGTGATCTGCTGGTCCTGGCTGAGTTGGTTGAGCAGCTCGAAACCGCTGATGTCGGGCAGAGTCAGATCCAGGATCACACAATCGAATGAGCCGGTCGCCAGCTTGTCATAGGCTTCCCGACCTGTTCCGACCGCGCAGATTTCCACATCCTTGTTGGCTATCAGCCGGGTCACCGCCTGGCGGTTATGGCTGTCGTCCTCCACCAGCAATACCTGTTTGATCGACGACTGCAACAGGGATTCCATCTTGCCGAACAGGGCCTGGATTTCCTCTCCCGATACCGGCTTGGTCAGAAAACCCACGGCACCCATCTGCAGTACTTCGTTGTTTTTATCCTCGGCCGACAGTATATGCACCGGGATATGACGGGTCTTGATGTTCTGCTTGAGCTGTTCCAGCACCTGGCGCCCCCCTATATCGGGCAGCCCCAGATCCAGAAGAATGGCACTGGGCTGGTACTGCTCCGCCAACTGCAGGCCGGCGCTGCCGGTCAGGGAAGTCAGACACCGGTAGCCCTTCTTGCGGGACAGATCGAGCAGTATTTTGGCAAAGGCCGGGTCGTCTTCGATGATCAGCACCGACTTGTCTCCCGGAGCCAGGGACTCCCGATCGTCGGCCGGTTGTGCCAGGGAGGCTGGGTTCACGGGCTTGGCTGCCGTTGGAGCCGCCGTTTTCTGTATCGGGATAGCGGGCTGAGCCGGTGCTGCTATGGCGCTCTGCTGCCCGTTCATCCGGGCTGGCGAGGTACTGGCGGCCAACTGCTCGAAAGGTACATGGGGCTTGCCCTGCTCGCCGGCCGGCAGCGTTTGCACCGACTGGCCATCCAGCGGCAGATACAGGGTAAAGGTACTGCCCTGGCCTTCTTCACTCTGCAGCTGAATTTCGCCGCCCAGCAGCTTGACCATCTCCCGGGAAATGGTCAATCCCAGTCCGGTGCCGCCATAGACCCGGCTGATGGAGCCATCTCCCTGCTGGAAGGCTTCAAACACCGACTGTTGCTTCTCGGGGGCCATGCCGATGCCGGTGTCGACCACCGCAAAGGCGATCACCTGGCCCGGTTTCAGGGCCGGATTATTGAACCGGACCGCCGGTTCGGGTTTGTGTACCTTCAGGCGCACCGACCCCTGGTGGGTAAACTTGAGGCCGTTGGACAAGAGGTTACGCATCACCTGTTCGACGCGCAGCAGATCGCTGAAGATGTTGGCAGGAAGCCCGGATTCCTTCTCCAGGACAAGCTCTATGCCCTTGTCGGCGGCGATGGGACTGAACTGGGAGCGCAGGTTGTCGATCAGGGTGTCGATGGCCATCTGCTCGAAGTGAATATCCAGTTTGCCGGCTTCCACCTTGGACAAGTCCAGGATGTCGTTGATCAGGCCGAGCAGGGCCTTGCCGCCCTGGTAGATCACCTTGGCATCTTCCTGCTGTTCTTCGGTCAGGTTGCCCTGGCGGTTGTGGGACAGTGACTGGGAAAGGATCAGCAGGCTGTTGAGCGGGGTGCGCAACTCATGGGACATATTGGCCAGAAACTCGGACTTGTATTGGCTGGCCCTGGACAGGTCACGCGCCTGAATTTCCACCGCCTGCTTGGCCAGCTCGATATCGCGGTTCTTTTCTTCGGTCTCGGCGGTCTTGCGCTCCAGC
>JBFGZI010000111.1:0-7381 GCA_041586855.1 Oceanisphaera sp.
CAGGGTATAGAAGGGCGCCTCGTGGCAATGCTCCAGCTGCTCTTCCATGTTGCGCTTGATCATGTGCATGGGCACGTGGCCGGGGCCTTCGATCATCACCTGCACGTCGTATTCCCAGGCCACCTTGGTCAGCTCGCCCAGAGTATAAAGCTCGGCAAACTGGGCTTCGTCGTTGGCGTCGGCGATGGAGCCGGGACGCATGCCGTCACCCAGCGACAGGGAGACATCGTAGGCGGCACAGATTTCGCAGATTTCACGGAAGTGCTCGTAGAGGAAGCTTTCCTTGTGATGAGACAGACACCACTTGGCCATGATGGAACCACCGCGGGAGACGATACCGGTCAAGCGCTTGGCGGTCATGGGCACGTAACGCAGCAGCACACCGGCGTGAATGGTGAAGTAATCCACGCCCTGCTCGGCCTGTTCGATCAGGGTGTCGCGGAACACTTCCCAGGTCAGGTCTTCGGCCACGCCGTTTACTTTTTCCAGCGCCTGATAGATGGGCACTGTGCCGATGGGTACCGGGCTGTTGCGCAGTATCCATTCACGGGTTTCGTGAATGTAACGACCGGTAGACAGGTCCATCACGTTGTCGGCGCCCCAGCGGGTGGCCCATACCAGCTTCTCGACTTCTTCTTCGATGGATGAGGTCACCGCCGAGTTGCCGATGTTGGCGTTGATTTTCACCAGGAAGTTACGGCCGATGATCATCGGCTCGGACTCGGCGTGGTTGATGTTGGCCGGAATAATGGCGCGGCCTTCGGCGACTTCCTTGCGCACGAATTCGGGGGTAATGCTCTCCGGCAGGTTGGCACCGAAGTTCTGGCCCGGGTGCTGCTGCAGCAGCATTCCGTCGCGCACCCGCTCGCGGCCCATGTTTTCGCGGATGGCGATGTATTCCATCTCGGGGGTGATGATGCCTTTGCGGGCATAGTGCATCTGGGTGACACAGGCACCCACCTTGGCCTTGCGCGGCTTGGGCATCTGTTCGAAACGCAGGTGATCCAGGCCATCGTCGGCCATGCGCTGCTGGGTAAATTCGGAGGTGACGCCGTCCAGCTCGATCGTGTCGTTACGCTCCAGAATCCACTGCCGGCGCAGCTGGGGCAGACCTCGGCGTACATCCAGCTCGGCTTCGGAGTCGCCGTAGGGGCCGGCGGTATCGTAAATAGGAACCGGCGCATTGGGCTCGAGAATGGGGTTTTCTTCGGTGCCGCCCTTGAAGCTGTCGGCCAAATGAATTTCGCGCATGCCGACCTTGATGTCCGGGCGCGAGCCTTCGATGTAGAGACGGCGGGAATTGGGGAAATGTTCGCCCTTGAGATTATCGATAAATTCCTGGGCCTGGCTGCGAACTTCACGGCGGTTTATTTTTGACATAGCAATCTCACTTTAAATCCATTGTGGGTGAAAATGCTTGTCAGGAGTGTTGAGGAAGAACTCGGCAGAAGAGGTGTGGCGCCAAGTTCTCACTTGCTTCCCTTACGCAGGTATTAGCCTGATCAGGTTCAACGGATCCCGCTTTCGCGGTCTCAGCCCATATAGAGCACTCCGACAAGATGGCGGCCAGTATAAACAGACCCGGCTCGCAATAGCAAAGCCATTACTCGACATCTGTTCTATAAAAAATTAACCGTGGTGAAACATTTAGGCATTGGATTCAGGGGGTATTATCTGAGTGCCGACACAGGCACTTCGATGCAAGACGCAGCCCTGTGACCCGGCCGTAGACGATAAGGGACGGCTCGATATGGTCAGACTCAGGCTGCTCCAGCGCCAAGGTTTCCTTGGCATCTTGGGGGTAAATCCGTATAGTCAGGCGCATATTTCGACAGGTCTTTACTTATGTTTCAAAACAACCCCCTGCTGGCCCAGCTCAAGCAACAGATCCGCGAAACCCTTCCCACCAAGGAAGGTGTTGTCAAAGGCACATCCAAAGGCTTTGGTTTTCTTGAAGTAAGCGAAAAAGAAAGCTTCTTCATTCCGCCGCCGCAAATGAAAAAAGTGATGCATGGCGATCACATTACCGCCGTGGTGCGTACTGAAAACGAGCGCGAGCTGGTTGAGCCCGAGACTCTAATCGAAGCCGGTGTCACCCGCTTTGTCGCCCGGGTGAAGTGGTTCCGTGACCGGCTCAATATAGTGCCCGATCATCCGTTGATGAAGGATGCCATCAAGGCCCGCGCCATCAAGGGGTTGGACGAAAAAAGCCTGAAAGAAGGCGACTGGGTGCTGGGTGAACTGACCCGCCACGCCCTGAAAGACAACAAGGGTTTTTTCGCAAGCGTGGTGGAAGTGATCGCCGGTGTAGAAGATCCCATCGCTCCCTGGTGGGTGGTGCTGGCCCGCAACAAGCTGGCCAATCAGGCGCCGGAAGACCGGGAACAATGGGAAACGCTGGAAGAAACCCTGCCGCGCCAGGATCTTACCGAGGTGCCCTTCTTCACCATCGATGGCGAATCCACCCTGGATATGGATGATGCCCTGAGCGTGAAAAAGCTGGATAACGCCTGGGAACTGACCGTTGCCATCGCCGATCCGACCGCTTATGTGGCCCACGACAGCGAAATGGACAGGGTCGCCGCCGAGCGCGCCTTTACCGTTTATCTGCCCGGCCGCAACATTCCCATGCTGCCCCGCACCCTGGCCGACGAACTCTGTTCGCTGCAGGAAGGGGTTGAGCGCCCTGCCCTGTGTGCCCGCCTGCAGATCGACTTCGACGGCAAGGTTAACGGCAAGGCCGAATTCTTCGCCGCCCGCATTCGCTCCCAGGCCCGCTTAAGCTACGATCAGGTCTCGGACTGGGTCGAGCAAATCGGCGACTGGCAGCCAGACAGCGACGTCATTGCCGAGCAGTTGCGTGAGCTGACCGCCCTGACCCATGCCCGCAGCGCCTGGCGCAGCGAGCACGCCATCGTGTTCAAGGACAGACCCGATTACCGCTTTGCTCTGGACGAAGACAGCAACGTAACGGCCATTCTGGTCGATCACCGTCGCATCGCCAACCAGATGGTGGAAGAGGCGATGATCGCCGCCAACCTGTCCTGTGGTAACTGGCTGACCGAACATGCCGGCACCGGTATCTTCAACGTACACGCTGGTTTTGATCCCGAGAAAATGGAACAGCTGGTCGAGCTGCTGCAGACCCACGAAGCTCCCTTCGAGCCGGACACCCTGTCCAGCCTGGACGGTTTCTGTGCCCTGCGCCGCTGGCTGGACGCCCGCGACACCACCTATCTGGACAGCCGCACCCGTCGTTATCAGTCGTTCGCCGCCATGAGCGCTACCCCGGGCGAGCACTTTGGCCTGGGTCTGACCGCCTACGCCACCTGGACCTCGCCCATTCGTAAATATGGCGACATCATCAACCATCGTCTGATCAAGGCCATTCTCGCCGAGCAGGCCCATGAAGCTCATGCGCCGAGCGTTGAGCTGGCTCAGCATCTGTCCGAGCAGCGCCGCATGCACCGCCGTGCCGAACGCGATATCGCCGACTGGCTGTATGTGCGTTATCTGCAGCCGGCTGTGGCCGAAGCCAAGGTGTTCGATGCCGAAGTGGTCGATATCGGTCGCGGTGGCGTCAAACTACGCCTGCAGGAAAACGGCGCCGTGGTGTTCATGCCTTCCTCCCTGATCCTGGCCAACCGGGATCGACTGGAATGCAGCTGGGACGACGGTCGGGTTTATCTGGACAAGGCGCCGCTGTACGAGCTGGGTCAGGCGGTACAGGTGATCATCACCGAAGCGATTGAAGACACCCGTTCGCTGATCGCCAAGCCGGCACAGCCGATATCACCGATCGCCCCGCAATAAGCGGTTGGTGAAATAAAACGCTGAAGTAAAAAGGGCCTGCATTTGCAGGCCCTTTTTTGTTAGTCGGTCTCGATAGATCCACCCTTGCTTTCATATATCTTAAACGAATAACAAACTTAGTTTAAATACTCCATAAGCATATTAAACTCGAGGACATTATCTATACTGTCCCTGGAGTTCCTCATGCGTAAATCCCTTCTGGCTTCCCTGCTGTTTGCCGCCGGTCTGAGCGCCGCCGTACCGCTTCAGGCCAAGGAGCTGCTCAACAGCAGCTACGACATCGCCCGCGAACTGTTCGCCGAAATCAATCCGGTGTTCGTGGAGCACTGGGAAAAAGAAACCGGTGAAACCCTGGAAATCAAACAGTCTCACGCCGGCTCTTCCCGTCAGGCTCAGGCCATTCTTCAGGGTCTGCGTGCCGATGTGGTGACCTACAACCAGGTGACCGACGTGGACGTGCTGCACCAGAAAGGCAAGCTGATCCCCGCCGACTGGAAGGCCCGCCTGCCCAACGACAGCTCGCCTTATTTCTCCACCATGGCGTTTCTGGTGCGTGAAGGTAACCCCAAGAACATCACCGACTGGAACGATCTGACCCGGGACGATGTGCAGCTGGTGTTCCCCAATCCCAAGACCTCCGGCAACGGCCGCTATACCTATCTGGCCGCCTGGGGCGCCGCCCACAAGCAGTTTGACGGCGATCAGGACAAGATCCGCGAGCACATGGGCAAACTGATCAAGCAGGTAGCTGTATTCGACACCGGCGGCCGTGGCGCCACCACTACCTTTGTGGAACGGGGCATCGGCGATGTGCTGATCACCTTCGAATCGGAAGTGAACAACATCAGCGCCCTGAACCCGGATGCCGGTTATCAGGTGGTGGTGCCGCCGGTAGACGTGCTGGCCGAGTTCCCGGTGACCTGGATTGACCGCAACGTGGAGCGTAACGGAACTGCCGAGCAGGCCAGGGCCTATCTGGAATTCCTCTATACCCCCGAAGCCCAGCGCATTCTGGCCAACTACTACTACCGGGTGCATAACGAAGCCGTGGCTGCCGAAGTGGCCGACCGCTTCCCCGAAACCTTGCTGTTCAAGGTAGAAGACATTTTCGGCAGCTGGGAAGAGGCCATGGACGCCCACTTCGCCAACGGTGGCAGCCTGGATCAGCTGCAGGCCCGGGGACGCTAAGCGATGGCGGCGCTGTTAGGGACCAAACGGGTACTGCCAGGCTTTACCCTCAGCCTGGGCACCAGCCTGCTGTTTGTCAGCCTGATCATACTGCTGCCGCTCACCGGTCTGGTGATCAACACCAGCCAGATGGGCTGGGCGCAGTACTGGCAGGTGGTCAGCGACCCGCGAGTGGTGGCCACCTACAAGGTCACCCTCAGTGCCGCCGCCGTAGCCAGCCTGTTCAATATGATGTTCGGCCTGCTGATGGCCTGGATCCTGACCCGCTATCGCTTTCCCGGCCGGGCCCTGCTCGACGGCCTGATGGACCTGCCCTTCGCCCTGCCCACGGCGGTGGCCGGCCTGACTCTGGCTTCGCTGTTCGCCACCAATGGCTGGTACGGTGAGTGGTTGGCCGAGCTGGGCATCAAGGTGTCCTACACCTGGATGGGCATAGTGGTGGCCATGGTGTTTACCAGCGTGCCCTTCGTGGTGCGTACCGTACAGCCGGTGCTGGAAGATCTGGGTCCGGAATATGAAGAAGCGGCCGCCACCCTGGGCGCCAGCCCCTGGCAGGCCTTCAGCCGGGTGGTGTTACCCGAGCTGAAACCGGCGTTGATCACCGGCACCGCCCTGTCGTTCACCCGCAGCCTGGGTGAGTTTGGCGCCGTTATCTTCATTGCCGGCAACATGCCCTGGCAGACCGAAATTACCTCGCTGATGATCTTCATCAAGCTGCAGGAATTCGACTATGCCGCCGCCAGCGCCATCGCCAGCGTGGTCTTGCTTGCCTCCTTCGTGCTGTTGTTCCTGATCAACGGCATTCAGAGCCGCTTCATGCGCCGCGTGCGAGGAAACAGCTGATGGAACAGACGCTTACACTGAAGGCATCCCGTCCCTGGGGTCGCTGGCTGCTGATTGGCACCGGCGTGGTACTGACCCTGCTGTTGCTGGTGGTGCCATTGCTGGCCATTATCGCCGGGGCCTTCGCCGCCGGTGTGGGCGGCGTGCTGGACAACCTGAACGAGCCGGACATGCTGCATGCCATCGGCCTGACCCTGCTGGTGGCGGCACTGACAGTGCCCATCAACCTGGTGTTCGGCACCCTGCTGGCCTGGCTGGTCACCCGTTTCCAGTTCCGTGGCCGCCAGTTGCTGCTGACCCTGATGGACGTGCCCTTCGCGGTCTCGCCTGTGGTGGCAGGCTTGCTCTATCTGCTGATGTACGGCGTGAACGGCCCGGTCGGCGGCTGGCTCGATGGTTACGACATGCAGCTGATGTTTTCCTGGCCGGGCATCGTCATGGTCACGGTATTCGTTACCTGCCCCTTCATGGTCCGTGAGCTGGTGCCGCTGATGAGCAGTCAGGGCACCGACTCGGAAGAGGCGGCCGTGCTGCTGGGCGCCAGCGGCTGGCAACTGTTTCGCAAGGTAACCTTGCCCAATATTCGCTGGGCACTGCTGTACGGGGTCATCCTCACCAACGCCCGGGCTGTAGGTGAGTTCGGCGCCGTTTCCGTGGTGTCCGGCGGTATTCGCGGCGAAACCAATACGCTGTCGCTGCACGTCGAACTGCTGCATCAGGACTATAACGCGGTCGGTGCCTTTACCGCCGCCGCCCTGCTCACCCTGATGGCCGTTATTACCTTATTGTTCAAATCCTATCTCGAGTGGCGCCTGCACAGCGCCGAAGCACAGGAGTAATCCAGTATGAGTATTCAGATTGAGGGTATTCACAAGTCCTTCGGCAAAACCCGGGTGCTGCACGACATCAACCTCGACCTGCCCAGCGGCCAGCTGGTGGGGCTGCTGGGCCCTTCCGGCTCGGGCAAGACCACGCTGCTGCGTATCATCGCCGGCCTGGAGCACGCCAACGGCGGCCGCATACATTTTAACGGTACCGATGTCACCGAGCTGCACGCCCGGGATCGCAAGGTCGGTTTCGTGTTCCAGCACTATGCGCTGTTCCGCCACATGACGGTGTTCGACAACATCGCCTTCGGCCTGACCATCAAGCCGAAGCGGGAGCGCCCGTCCAGTGACGAGATCAAACAACGGGTCGGCAGCCTGCTGGAGATGATACAGCTGTCCCACCTGGCGGACCGCTTTCCGGCGCAACTGTCCGGCGGCCAGCGTCAGCGCGTCGCCCTGGCCCGGGCGCTGGCGGTAGAACCGCGCGTGCTGCTGCTCGACGAGCCCTTCGGCGCCCTCGACGCCCAGGTGCGCAAGGAACTGCGCCGCTGGCTGCGTCGCCTGCACGACGAGCTGCACTTCACCAGTATCTTCGTGACCCACGATCAGGAAGAGGCGCTGGATGTGTCGGATCAGGTCGTGGTGATGAGCCAGGGCCGGGTCGAACAGATAGGCAACCCGGACGACATCTGGCAGCAGCCGGCCAGCCG
>JBFGZI010000112.1:0-7329 GCA_041586855.1 Oceanisphaera sp.
ACCGCTTCTTCGTTCTGTTCACCGGTGCGAATGCGGATCACCTGGCCCACATCGAGCACGAAGATCTTGCCGTCACCTATCTTGCCGGTGCGGGCGGTGTTTTCGATGGCTTCGATGCAGGATTCAACCAGATCATCCTGCACCACCAGCTCCAGCTTTACCTTGGGCAAAAAATCCACCATATATTCGGCACCGCGATACAGCTCGGTGTGGCCTTTCTGACGGCCAAATCCTTTCACTTCCGATACCGTCATGCCGGTAATGCCGCGTTCGGCCAGGGCTTCACGCACGTCATCCAGCTTGAAGGGTTTGATGATGGCTTCAATTTTTTTCATCGGTGGCTCCTTACCAATTTATTTTGCCAAAACCCGAGGTAATGGGGTAACGCCGGTCTTTGCCGAAGTTGCGCGGGGTGATCCGCGGGCCCACCGCACTCTGCCGGCGTTTGTATTCGTTGATATCCACCAGCCGGATCACCCGGCGCACATCGGCTTCATCGAAACCGGCCGCCAGCAAATCTTCCAGCGACTGATCCTGCTCCACATAGGCTTCGAGCATGGCATCCAGCACATCATACGGGGGCAGGCTGTCCTGGTCGAGCTGATCCGGAGCCAATTCGGCCGAGGGCGGCCGGTCGATGACCCGCTGCGGTATCACATAGCCCAGGGTGTTGCGATAACGGGACAGCTCGAATACCAGGGTCTTGGGCACATCCTTGATCGGGGCAAAGCCGCCGACCATGTCGCCGTACAGGGTGCAGTAACCCACCGCCACTTCGCTCTTGTTGCCGGTGGTCAGCACCAGCCGGCGCCGCTTGTTGGACAGCGCCATCAGCATCACGCCCCGGGAGCGCGCCTGCAGGTTTTCTTCGGTGGTGTCTTTTTCGGTCCCCTCGAACATGGGCGCCAACTGGCCCATAAAGGCGTCGAACATCGGCTCGATGGACACGATGTCGAACTCGATATCCAGCAGCTCGGCTTCTTCCCGGGCGTCTTCCACGCTGATGGAAGCGGTATAGCGAAACGGCATCATCACCGCCTGCACCTTGTCCTTGCCCAGGGCATCCACGGCGATGGCCAGGGTCAGCGCCGAGTCGATACCGCCAGACAGCCCCAGCACGGCGCCGTTGAAACCGTTCTTGTTAACGTAGTCGCGGGTGGCCAGCACCAGCGCCTGATACACCTCGGCCAGCGGCTCGAGCGGCGCCTGCACCTGCGCCTTCACCGGCGCCTTGTGCTCTATGCGCACCAGTGCCAGCTCGCTGTCGAAGGCGGTCAGGCTCTGGGTCAGTTCACCCTGAGCGTTGAACACCTTGGAGCGACCGTCGAACACCAGCTCGTCCTGCCCGCCTACCTGATTGAGGTAGACCAGCGGCAGGCCGTTGTCGCGGCTGCGCTGGGCCAGCAAGTCCTTGCGGATCCAGGCCTTGCCCCTGTGATAGGGCGAGGCGTTGAGGCTGAGCAGCAGCTCGGCCCCCGCCGCCTTCGCTGCCGCCGCCGGGCCCGCTTCCCATACGTCTTCGCAGATCAGCAGGCCCAGCTGGTGGCCCTTGAACTCGACCACGCAGCTTTCGTCGCCGGCGCCGAAATAGCGCTTTTCGTCGAACACGCCGTAGTTGGGCAGCTGCTGCTTGAAGTAGCGGCCCTGCAGCGTGCCCTCATAAAAGAAGGAGGCGGAATTATAAAGTTTGCCGTCTTGCCGCCACGGGTGGCCGACCACCAGGGCTGTGTTGGCGCTGGCCTGAGCCAGCTGTTCGAGGGCGGCATCGACCCGCAGGTAGAGATCGTCACGGAACAGCAGGTCTTCCGGCGGATAGCCGGTGATGGCCAGCTCGGGAAACAGCACCAGCTCGGCGCCCTGTTGCTCGGCGTCGGTGGCGGCGGCCAGCATGGCCCGGGTATTGGCTTCGATGGCGCCGACGGTCAGATTTAACTGGGCCAGCGCCAGGGTAAGATGTGAGGACATGGGTTTGTCTGTCGTTAAAATGGCAATAGCTGCATAGTAATGAAAGACGGGGGCCTTGTCAGGCCCCTGTGCGTTTGGGTTAGTTGCAGGGAGCCGGCAGGGTGGTTCCCTCCGGCCTGTTGATCACCGCCAGCACACAGCCACCGTCAATGGCTTTCTTCCCGCCCTGGGTGGTATTGGTTTGTTTATTCCAGGGGCTGGCGGGGAGCAGCTCATAACCGGTAGGAGCCGCAGCCGTCAGCGTGATTTGAGGTCCATTGTCCGCGTAACAGTTGTAGAAAAGCGACAGGTTGCCTTTATTCTGGCCCTGCCCTGAAGTCTGGGTAGAACCACAGCTGGTGGAAGGGCTGTTAGACTGAGTAAAGCTCACCTGTACCAGGCTTAACTGGGTATCGCTGCATGTCTGCTCGGTCACCGTAGAGGCAACCTTCTCATAGGTTATGCACTTTATCTGTCCCGTTACACTGACCTTGCCGGAAACCGTTTGCACCGAGACATTCAGCGAAGAATTTTTGACGTCAGTTGTCTCAAACGTAGACAGGGGCTTGAAAGCCGTGATGCCGCTGTTGCTGCGCCGGATGGTGGCGGTAATGGTGGCTAAAGACCCTTCCTGGAGTGCATTGATCAAACCCCGGCTGTAAGTCCCATAGTATTGCTGGCTACTGTCCACTATGGTCTGTACCGGCTCATCGGTCACGCTAATATTGGCAGGGGTGTTACTCGTCCAGTTCGCCAACAGGGTTAGGTTGACGTCATAAAAAGGCACATATTTCAGCAGGTTGGCGGGCGTGGCATCGGGGTTGCCACCCATGACTTCATTCTTCAGATACTGGCGGTATTCCGGGGACACTATATCCACATAGATGCCCCTCGCCATCAGCTGATCCGGACCGGGTGCAATATCCACCATATTGGTCGTCAAGGGCGCTATGCTGTTAGTAGCAAGGTAAGTAGCAAAAGAGATGGGGGTAGAATAAATCTGGTTATTATAGTTACCCTCGGCCTTTATCTGACCACGGATATAATCGGTGACCACTTCCTTTACATAATTTTGATAGGCCGTCTGTACTCCGCTATTGGCAAAGATGCTGGAATCGAAGATATTAAAGGCCACCAGATTCCAGTCGTTGGCCATTTCATAGAAGCCATTAATCCGCACCATGCGACAGGCTTCGACATATGAAGTCGTCGCCAGCACGGGAACTGATGAAACATAGGTGTAATGTCCGTGGGGAGGAGTATTACTCCGCTTAATGGCATCATACCAGTGGCTGAACTTGTTCTCCGGGCCATCGAAGTGATTGGCACAGCAGGTGGTACACAAGGGATCCTGACTCTGCTGCGGCACGCCGGTCACCTTGTTTGCAGTCCCCCCCTTGACCCAATATGAAAGCCCGGACATTACCGACCGCTGCGAGGGCAAATCCGCTTCCTTACTGCTACTGAGCGTACAATTGCAGGAAACCGTCGCCATGTCCTGCACCTGGGATTTCTTGCTGCTGCTGTCATAGGCATTGGTATTGAACGACACCCTGAGGCTGTCCGAGCCCCCCTGTTGGGCCAGCTTGGGCAAGGGACGGCTGGTTTCCTGGGTAATGCCATCCCCCAGGGTGATGGGGATGACGTTGGGTACGGCACCCGGTGTATGGGCGACCTCGGGGCCCCCCAGGCCCAGGCCCCATGGGCTATTGGCTCCATTACTGCTACTGCCAAAAGGGCCGCTCTCTGCAGAAAGGCTGGGCGACACCACAGAGCTGAGGGTAAAGCTTTGTGGCTCTCCGGTGTCGTTCCAGTCGACGGTGACCGCTATTTCTTTCTTGCCCGAGGGAATTCCGGTCGGTGGCGGCGTGACCCACTGGTCGTTGGTGGCATCCCAGCCATGATCATCTACCGTCCAGTAGAGATCGTAGGTCACCCCATCCAGCGCCGTCGATTGTGTGCCACTGGCAATATTCTGATACCCCTGCTTGTCCCGGAAATATCTGAGTTCATCCAGCTTGGATTCGGCCAGCCGCAGGGCGACTTCCCGGCTGCGGCCATCCCGGCTGTACTCCAGGTAGCTCTTGTTCAGCTGCAGCAGCGAGCCCGCCGTGACCGCCACCACGATAAAGGCGAGCAATACCTCGATCAGACCAAATCCTTGTTGCCGTTTCATCCTGCCTCCTGCTACCAGTCTTTCCAGCTACCGGGAATGATATCAATAGAGATAAAGGGATTGCTGCTGCCGGTGCCCAGGCTGCTGTTAACGCAACCGCTGAGATCGCAAATAACCCCTTCATCGTAGATAAACTTAAAGGTACCACCGGTCAGCTTGACTCCATCGTGGTTTGCCAACAAGCTGCCATAAATAGTGGCACCACCAGCGGCACTGAGGGTGTAATCGGGCGTGTTATCGGGATCGGAATCATAAGAAAACAGCAGTCCATGGAAGACGCTCCCCCCATTCATCACTACGTTGGCGTCCTTGACCAGAAGAATTACAGGGCTGGTGGGGGAGCCTACCGTGCCAAAGGTGCAGGTCCCCGACGAGCCTTCCACAATAAAAAAACCGGCGCCACCGGTAAGTAGCGGATCCGAACAACTGCTGACAATGGCGGTCGCCTTGGCATAGATATGCTCCCAGGCGGCGGCGGAGTCCGGCTCACCGAACACATAGTCGAACATATCGCTGGGGAAACCGGGGTCATTGGCGACGATATCGGCGCCGATAACCGGAGTAGCCCCCTGATTGTAGCTATAAGAATTTTTGGTGGTACAGCCGTTCTCTTTATATTCCTCCATGCCACAGGTCTTCGCGTTACCGCCGATATTCACCGTGTCTTTACTCCATACGGAAACCGGCACTCCCTTGCCGCTGCCATTGGGGTTGGCCACTATGGTAATGTTGCCATTCAAGGGGGCGGTACCGTTAATCATCATGGGCGCCGCCGGCCCGGAGTTATCGGGGTTGAGGATACCGCGCTCGGCCACCTGCATGCTGATACGGGTCTGACCGCCACCGGGCAGGGTGGCGGTGGAAATTATGTCTATCACGCCTGCCATTGCACTGTCCGTGATATCGACGTTATAGCTCGCCTGGGCTGACGAGCTGTTGACGGTTCCCGAAACACTCGACACCGTCGAGTCCACCTTGATCATGGCAACGGCCTCCGCCACCCCCTTTTCGGCGGTGGCATAGGCCACCCGGTACTCGATTTCATTGAGTGCGATACGCTTTTCCGACACCAGCGCCTTGCCGATAAATACCGACACGGCCACCAGAATCGACACCAGCATCAGCGTCACGGTAAGGGTGGTAAATCCGTTTACCTTGTTCATGGCTTAGTACCCGTCGTTGCGTAGTTTTACCTGCCGCTGCAGGCTCATGGACAGTGCCGGCCTGGTGGTATGAGAGGCGGAAATCGCCAGTTCGATGGCACGCATGCCGGTCGCACCGCTGCCTGAAGCCAGCGCAAAGCTCAGGCTGTCGATCAGCACTTCCGTTTCCGATAGCAGCTTGTTGCCGCCACTGCAGTCACCGCTGCCAAGCGCACTGCTGCCCGGCTCCGTATAGCTGGTACTGACCTTCAGCGTCTTATTGGTTGCATCATAACCGTATATCCGTATCACTGAGCCGTCACCGGAAGGTGGATCCGGATCCCAGTATTTGATGCGGATGCAGCCGGGAGCCGTAGCACCCGAAGTGGTATAGAGATCCGCCGTGGTTGAAAATTGATATTTGGTCGATTTGGCCGAAGAAGCAGGTGTACCCAGTGCCATGTCTTGTGCCGCACTGGGGTGATAGCCCGCCCGCTGAATATCCCGCACCATGATATCGGTGATACTCTGCACATCCTGATTGAGACGAGACAACATAAGGGTGGTATTGCCGGACACCATCACAGTGGTAAACAGAGAAATAGCGCCCGCCACCACCACCAGGCCGGCCACCAGCGAGACCAGCATTTCCATTACCGAAAAGCCGCTGTTTTTATTCAGCTTCAGCATGCGGGCACTCCTATCAGCTCATCGTCCGAGCAGGTTCTGATGATACTGTTGTTCCAGCTAATGACCTTCATTTCCTGGCTGCCGTTGGAAAGCGTCACATTACCGGAGGTCAGGGTATTTCGTCGCGGTTTAAAGGCAAGGTGGGTATAAGAAGAGGTCAGGGTCACCGCCGGGTAATCCTGGCTGTTGGAGGTTTCAATGATTTCGTTGATGCTTCCATCACAATCGCTCGAGTCGACCAGATCGTTGATCTGATAGCTCCAGTTGCTTGTCCCCGAACCAGTGAAACAGACGGTAATATCCTTATTACGCTTGATCGCCTCGCTGCGAGCCAGCTGCAAATCCGCATAAATGGCCATGCCGGCGCTGCGCACCGTATTCTGATGGCGCAGGGTCTGAAAGCTGGGCACGGCAATGGACAGCAATACCGCCATCACCACCAGACCGATTAACAGTTCGATCAGAGTCAGCCCTGCCTGACGCTTTTTCATTGGCTTCCTCCCTGAAGGCAAAATTCTGCGACAAGCACATTTGCAGTGACTAAGCTTGGTTCATGTTCCGCGTTTAGACAAGGATGTTCTGGATGCAAAAGAGTACCGGCTTTAGCCTGATAGAACTGATGATAGTGATCGTCATAGTGGCGATTCTGGCCACGGTCGCCTACCCCTCCTTTAATAGCTACCTGTTGAAAAGCAAGCGGATAGAAGCCATACAAAACCTGTACAGCATGCAATTGAAGCAGGAAGACTGGCGTATTTCCCACCCCGGCTACACCAGCTCGGCGGCAGATTTAATCAGCCCGACCAGCAACGCCTATTACAGCTACGGCGCCAGCCTGTCCGGCGGTAGCTATACGGTGACCGCCACCGCCAAGGGCAGCCAGCTGAACGACAAAGAAGGGGCAACCAGCTGCAGCCCGCTGACCCTGAGCAGGGACAACAGCAAGGCACCAACGGCCTGCTGGCAGTAAAAAACCGCCCCTTGGGGCGGTTTGGTCAGGACACCTGCTTTATCTTCAGCTCGGGCGGTACTTCAAAGACGATGTTCTCTTCCCGCCCCGGGTGTTCGGTCACGGTGTGGCCACCCAACGACTGCAAATGGCCGATCACTTCCTGCACCAGCACTTCGGGTGCCGAGGCGCCGGCGGTCACGCCGACGCGCTCCGCCCCTTCCAGCCAGGCCGGTACTATCATCTCGACGCAGTCGATAAGATAAGCCTTGGTGCCAATCTTCTCAGCCAGCTCGCGTAGCCGGTTGGAGTTGGAGGAGTTCTTCGAGCCCACCACCAGCATCACATCCACCTTGGCCGCCAGCTCGCGCACCGCATCCTGCCGGTTCTGGGTGGCGTAACAGATATCGTCCTTGCGCGGCCCCTCT
>JBFGZI010000113.1:0-7329 GCA_041586855.1 Oceanisphaera sp.
CGGAAGTCCTGCTCCCGGCGAGGCTCGATCAACAATCGATTGTCGCCCGCCGCCTGACACAGATTTGCAGTCAGCGGATGAGCGGCGATGGCGGTCGCCGTCTGCTCGTCCCGGCAATGCAGCAACAGCCAGGGACCTACCACCGTCACCGCCCGGGCATTGGCTTCGCAGCTGGCCAGCAATTGCTCGCTGTCTTCCGGCAAGAAGGGCTGAGGATCGCGCTTGGCAATAAAGTCGCGCAATGGCGTCAGGCTGCCGCCGTTTTCCAGCAGAGTCAGTATTTTTTCCATTGACAACTGCCAGCCATGATCGCCCGCGGCGTCCGCATAGCCTTCGATCAACAACAACTCGGCCTCACTCGGCGGTTCGCTGAAATGCAGTCGGTAACCTTTTTGCATGGTCAGGGGCGTCCGCTGGCTGGCCGACGGATCCTCATAGTCTCTGGTCAGTCCCAGACAATAGGCGCCCAGTGCATTCAGCCGCACATAAAGCAGGCCGTCGTAACGGCTCAGGCATTCGAGGTCATCGGCACCCCACATATAACCGTAGTCGGGCTCCGGCTGCTGGGGCGGGGCCAGCACCACATCAATCAGCCCCAGGGTGGCGGCGTATTCCAGCAGCAGGCAGCGCAGATACCGCCCCTGCAGCACCTCCCACTCGGCACGGTAAAGGGTGCCATAATGGCGCTCGTAAAGGTAAAGGGTGCTGACATCCTCGGTGATCTCGAATTCATGGCCGCCGGTCACCATAAAACGGGAAAAGGCCGGATAGGACACCCAGCCGCCGGTCGGAGCTTCGGTCAGGGCCGCCGCCATCGCATGCCGGCGATCCGGCACCGGCGTCAGGCTCTTGGCACCCTTGCCGGTCTGTCCCTTGATGATCTCGATGCGGGAAAACTCGTCCAGCAGCTGGCTATCCAGCCAGTCCTGCCACAATTGCCTCAGGGTCCGATGCAGCGGGGCCGGCAGTTGCTTAAGCCCCTCACGAGTCAGTACCAGTCGGCCGGCCTTTCGTTGTACCCAGCGTGAGGCCTGCAACAGCATGATCCAGCCAAAGGCCTTGATATGAGCCACACCCGGGGCATTTTCACAGGGGTCGTCCGGATAATACTCTTCCAACCGGGCCGAAAGCTTTTGCAGCAACGCCTTTCCCGGCAGGCCGGTTTTATCGCTGACCTTGAGCTTTCCCTCCTGCAGCAATGCCAGCATCAGCCGCAACTCCCTTGCCGCCGACCGCTCTCGCTCCACTCTCACCGTATTGGCGAGCAGCGAGACAGGCAATTCCTCGGGTTGCAATCGCGCCGGTTCCGGAGGCGAGACCAACGATGTGAGCCGTTCCTGCAGCCAGTCCGGAATGCGCTGCCCCGACTGGTAGCGCCCCGGCGGATAGAAAAACCACCCCAGTTTATACTGCTCGTCCGGGGTGTGGTAATAGTGGTACCGCTCGATAAACCAGGCCGGCAGAGTACCAAATTCAACTTCAAAGCGACGCTCGTCAAACCAGCCATCGTGGCAATACAGACTAACGCGTACCGCCTGCTGCTCCAGCGGCGAAAGCGACTGCCACACCAGAGCCAGCCCGCCTCCGGACAGCCAGGCCTTCATGGCGCTTACCAGCTCCGCCTTGCGGGCCGGCGCCGTGCCGGCGGCCCGACAGGACTTGAACCGGGGCTTGAGTTGATCCACGGTCAGCAGGTTCAGAATATCCAGAAAGGCCTGGTCATTATTGTTGGCCGGCACGGTAAGCTCCTTTTAGTCGGGTATGCCATCTTTGTGGACCGTCAGAGGTCGGTCTGCAGGCCGAACATGCTAGAATAAATCAGGTTTTAACTCCACGACTTGCCACAGGAGCTCCAGTGACGGCGCATATACTACTGACCAGCCGGTTGATCAAACTCTTTGCCAACATCACCAAGATGCTGAGCTACGGCTTTCATGCCCTGCTCCCCAACAAGCGCTTTATCCTGCCGGAACGCTCCGGCGCCTTGATAAAAGGTAAAGACAGGCCCATTCCCCGCATCATCTGGCAGACCAACTACACCAACAAGGCCACGCTGCCGGTGTATCTCAACTATCTGTTTAACCGCATCATGTCGCCGACCTTCGAATACCGCTTCATGATCACCGAAGCCCGGGCCGACTTCATCAGGGCCAACTATTCGCCGGAGATCTTCGACGCCTACTCCCGGTTGCAGATCGGGGCCGCTCAGGCCGATTTCTGGCGGTTGCTGGTGCTGCAAAAGCATGGCGGCGTTTATCTGGATATAGACGCACACGCGGTCTGGCCACTGGGTTATATCATCAAGCCCGAGCACGAAGAGCTGTATATCATTCGTCAGAAGAACGAGCTGACCAACTACTTTATCGCCAGCAAGCCCGATAATCCCAACCTGGCCCGACTGATCGAGCAAGTGTTGACCAATATTCAGGAAGACAAGATTAACGGGGTTTACGATATGACAGGTCCGGGCGTGTTCAATCAGGTACTGGATTACCAGAAGGTGCCCACTACCTTCTATCGCACCACCTGTAACCAGGGCAGCTTTACCAACGAGCATTTTCAGTACATCGACAAGCCCCAGGGCAAATGGACCAAGGAACAGCACAAGGTTGATGTGGTCCGGAAAAATCCGCCGGAAGGCTGAATGCCGGATCGGGCGGTGGCATCTCGATCAGATAAAAGGGTCGTCATCGCCTTGCGCACCGAATAATAACTCGGTTTTCACGAGGTTTTTATCAGGTAAAAACTGATAGAGCCGAAGCGATGAGCTGATCATAATGGAATTTGCGTGGAGGGCACTTCCGCAGCAAGCTATAGTTACTTTTGACTGGTCGTTGTATTTACAGCGGCCATTTTTTTATCCGCCATCTTCTGGTAAGCTTTGCCGCCCTTGGTTCCAGCCCCATGCTCGGCGCTGGCAGATAACCCCCGAACGGGCACGACATTATGGCGCACATCGGTACCTTATTTATTATTTCTTCCCCCAGCGGCGCGGGCAAATCCAGCCTGATCCAGGCGCTGCTGAAACGCCCCGGCGCCGACGGCAAGCTGCAGGTTTCCGTTTCTCATACCACCAGAGCCTCGCGCCCGGGCGAAGAGGACGGTGTTCATTATCACTTTGTGGATCAGCCCCGGTTTCAGGCGCTGATCGAGCGCGGTGCCTTTTACGAGTGGGCCGAGGTGTTCGGCAACTACTACGGCACCTCTCGCGAGTGGATCGATGAGCAGCTGGCAAAAGGCATCGATATTCTGCTGGATATCGACTGGCAGGGTGCCCGCCAGATCCGCGCCCAGTCACCCAACGCCAAATCCATCTTTATTCTGCCGCCAAGCCGGGAAGAACTGGAGCGCCGCCTGAACGCTCGTCAGCAGGACAGCGCCGACGTCATCAAGGGCCGCATGGACAAGGCAGTATCGGAAATGTCCCACTACAACGAATACGACTATCTGTTGGTCAACGACGATTTCGACCATGCGTTGAACCAGCTCAGCGCCATTATCGAGGCCGAGCGTGCCAATACCGGCAAGCAGGCGATACGTTTCCAGGACTTGCTTTCCGGACTACTGGCGGAATAAGCTAAGATCCATTAGAATTTTGCACCTTTTTTAATCATTGGAGTCCATTATGGCACGCGTTACTGTTGAAGATGCTGTTGAGCAGGTAGGCAACCGTTTTGATCTGGTTCTGGTTGCTTCCCGTCGCGCCCGCCAACTGGCCACTCAGGGCAAGGATCCGCTGGTCGCCCCGGAAAACGACAAGCCGACCGTTATCGCCCTGCGGGAAATAGAACAAGGCCTGGTTAACCATGCGGTGATGGATGTACAGGATCGCCAGGAACAGCAGGAAATGGAAGCGGCCGAACTGGCTGCCGTTGCCGCCATCGCCGAAGGCCGCATCTAAATCCGGTGTATCCTCCGGCCTGCGCCGGCCGGCCCGTTCCGGTCTGAACGGGCCTTACCTCTGAATTGCGTATAAACGGCATCGACTGTCGGGGTATCAATTGTATCTATTTGAATCTCTCAAGGAGCTTGCCACCAGTTATCTGCCCACTGAGCAGGTAGAGCAGCTAAAGGTCGCCTACGTGGTGGCTCGGGACGCCCACCAGGGGCAGACCCGCTCCAGCGGCGAACCCTATATCACCCATCCGGTGGCGGTGGCTCGTATTCTGGGAGAGATGCACCTCGATCACGAAACCCTGATGGCCGCCCTGCTGCACGACGTCATCGAAGATACCCCGGTCACCAAAACCATGCTCGAACAGCAGTTCGGCACGGCGGTGGCCGATCTCGTTGAGGGCGTGTCCAAACTCGACAAACTCAAGTTCCGGAATCGCAAGGAAGCCCAGACCGAAAACTTCCGCAAGATGGTACTGGCCATGACCCAGGATATCCGGGTCATACTGATCAAACTGGCCGACCGCACCCATAATATGCGTACCCTGGGCGCCCTGCGCCCGGACAAACGCCGCCGCATCGCCCGGGAAACCCTCGAAATTTATGCGCCCATCGCCAACCGGCTGGGTATTCACAGCATCAAGAACGAACTGGAAGAGCTGGGGCTGGAAGCACTCTACCCCATGCGCACCCGGGTGCTGAACGAATCGGTACGCCGGGCCCGTGGCAATCGGCGCGAGATCATCCAGTCGATTCTGGAAGAGGTCAGCGGACGACTGGACGACTCCCGCATCGAAGCCCTGGTCAGCGGGCGGGAAAAGAACCTGTTCTCCATCTACAACAAGATGGTGAAGAAAGAGCTGCAGTTCCACGAAGTCATGGATATCTACGCCTTTCGGGTGATCGTGAAAGACATCGATACCTGCTATCGGGTGCTGGGCCAGATGCACACCCTGTACAAGCCGCGTCCGGGTCGTTTCAAGGACTACATCGCCATTCCCAAGACCAACGGTTATCAATCGTTGCACACCTCGCTGGTGGGGCCGCACGGTGTGCCGGTGGAGGTGCAGATCCGTACCGAATACATGGATCAGATGGCCGATAAGGGAGTGGCGGCTCACTGGGCCTACAAGCAGGACATAGAACGTTCCGACACCACCGCCCAGGTGCGGGCCCAGCGTTGGATGCAAAGCCTGCTCGAACTGCAGCAGAGTGCCGGCTCTTCGTTCGAGTTTATCGAAGGGGTCAAAACCGATCTGTTCCCGGATGAAATCTACGTCTTCACCCCGGAAGGCCGCATTCTGGAGCTGCCCTCGGGAGCCACCCCGGTCGACTTCGCCTATGCGGTGCACACCGACATCGGCCATGCCTGCGTCGGCGCCCGGGTCGACCGTCAGCCGTTCCCGCTCAGCCAGCCGCTGCATTCGGGGCAAACCATAGAAATCATCACGGCACCCAGCGCCCGTCCCAATGCGGCCTGGCTCAACTTCGTGGTCACCTCCCGCGCCCGTACCAAGATCCGCCAATTCCTCAAGAACCTGCGTACCGAAGAGTCGGTGCTGCTGGGTAAACGACTGCTCAACCATGCCCTGGGCGCCAAAAACCTGGAAGATATTCCGGCCGAGCGTGTCGAACAGGTACTGAAAGACACCAAACATGGTTCGATCAACAACCTGCTGGCGGATATCGGCCTGGGTAACGCCATGAGCGTGGTGATGGCCCGCCGCCTGCTGAGCAAGCCGGATGAGCTGCCGACAGAGCGCACCAGGGCCATGAAGAAGATGCCCATTCGCGGCGCCGACGACATGTTGCTCAACTTCGCCAACTGCTGTCGTCCCATTCCCGGCGACCCCATCGTCGCCCATATCAGCCCCGGCCGCGGCCTGGTGGTGCATCTGGAGTCGTGCAAGAACATCCGCGGCTACAGCAAGGAGCCGGACAAGTACCTGCCGGTGCAGTGGGACATGGAGCAGGATTTCGATTTCGAGTTCAAGACCGAAATCGGCATCGAGATCATCAACCACCAGGGCGCACTGGCCGAGCTGGCCAATGTGATCGCCGCCACCGGCGCCAATATTCACAGCATTGCCACCGAAGAGAAGGACGGTCGTGTCTATGTGGTCGAACTGCTGATCACCACGCGCAGCCGCATCCATCTGGCCAACATAATGCGCAAGATCCGGGTTACTCCCAATGTGCTCAAGGTCTATCGGCTGCGGAAGTAAATCCGGTGAGGGGGGAAGCGTGAGGGGAAAGGAGTTAAACCCTCACGCCTCACGCCTCACGCCTCACGCCTCACGCCTCACGCCTCACGCCAGGCATTGTGTAATCCCTTACCCTTTCACGCTACACTGCCATCCATCTTGTCCAATAGCGAACCGCCCGGAGCCCGTTATGCTCGCTCGCCTGTTCCTGATCGGGATTTTCCTGCTTATGAATACCGCCATCGCCGCTCCCCTCCTGACCACCGAAGCCGAACTCGATGATCTGGGCCAGTCCGGGCTGGATGCCTTCTGGCAGCGGCAGGCAGCACAGGGCCACTTCGCCGGTGCCGACGGTCTGGAATTACCCTATGCCAGCCTGAACCGCCCCGAGCATCAAAAAGCCATCATACTGGTGAACGGACGCACCGAGAGCTATCTCAAGTATCAGGAGCTGGCTCGAGATCTGTTCAACAGCGGTTATAACGTCTATCTCTACGATCACCGCGGTCAGGGCCTGGCGCCCCGACTGTTGCAGGATCCGCTGATGGGCTATGTGGCAGACTTTAACGATTACGTGCAGGATCTGGAGCAGTTTGTGCAACAGGTGGTGTTGCTGGAGCCGGTGGACAGCCTCTATCTGCTGTCCCATTCCATGGGCGGCACCATATCGGCGCTGTGGTTGAGCGAAACCCGGGTCCGGCTGCAGGCGGCGGCGCTGTCGTCGCCCATGATGGGCATCTACCTCGGGCCTCTGCCGCGCTGGCTGGTCGACGGCCTGCTCGGCGCACTCGATACCGGTTGCCACTGGCTGGGCCGCGAGGCCTGCTACGTCCCCGGTCAGGGTGGCGGCTATGTGGAAGAGCCCTTCAAAGGCAACGATCTGACCCACAGTGAAGTACGTTATCGGCTGTTTCGCGATCTGTACCGGCAAAGGCCCGAATTACAGCTGGGCGGCGCCAGCCTGCACTGGCTGCAACAGGCACTGCAGGCCGGCGACGGGGCCATCGCCAGGGCGGGCCGTATTACCACCCCCTTGCTGGTGTTGCAGGCCGCTAATGATGTAGTGGTGGACAACAGAGCCCAGAACCGCTTCTGCCAGGCTCTGGCCCATTGCCAGGGCGGGGCACCAAAGGTCATCAAGAAGGCATCCCACGAACTGTTTATCGAGCGGGATCGTCAGCGTCGACAAGCGCTGGAAGCCGTGCTGTCGTTCTTTGAACAGCACCCCTGA
>JBFGZI010000114.1:0-7316 GCA_041586855.1 Oceanisphaera sp.
GTATCCCTATGTCTATCTGCTGGCCCGAACTGCCTTTCTTGAGCAGTCCACCAGCCTGATCCAGTCCAGCCGGCTGCTGGGTTGCACGCCCTGGCAGAGCTTCAAACGAGTTAGTCTGCCGCTGGCGCGGCCCTCGATTGCAGTGGGGTTGTCACTGGTGGCGATGGAAACCCTGGCCGACTTCGGCACCGTCAACTTCTTTGCGGTTAACACCCTGACCACGGCGGTTTACGATACCTGGCTGGGCTATGGCAGCCTTAATGCCGCCGCCAAAATTGCCGCCATGATGTTACTGGTGGTGATGCTGTTGCTGAGTTTCGAGCGTATCAGTCGCAAGCGGCAGCAGGTCTTTCAGAAGGGCATGGAGCACGAACAGGAAACCGGCTATCGACTGAGCGGCGTTTCGAAATGGGGCGCCCTGGCATTTTGCTGGGGGCTGGTGATGGTGGGCTTCCTGTTGCCCTTCGTCATTCTCTGTTATCACGCCCTGCATTATTTCGAACAGGCCTGGAATGCCCGTTTCTTCGAATACAGCATGAACAGCCTGATATTGTCGGCCCTGGTGGCCGGGCTGGCGCTGTTCATTGCCCTCTTGCTGGGCATGAGCCACCGACTGACCGGCAAAACCTACACGGTACTGCCGATGCGGCTGGCAAGCATGGGCTATGCGTTGCCCGGTACCGTGCTGGCGATTGGGGTGCTGGTACCCCTGACCAGCCTCGACTTTGCCATTAACGATCTGGCCCTGTGGCTGGGGATGAGCGAACCGGGCCTGCTGCTGACCGGCACCATGACCGCCATCGCCTTCGGTTATCTGGTCCGCTTCGGCGCCATGGCGGTGGGGGCGGTGGAAAGCAGCATCGGCAAGGTATCGCCGTCGCTGGACATGGTGACCCAGACCATGGGCTATGGTCCGGGCGCCATGATGATGAAGGTGCACATGCCACTGATCCGCAAGGGGATGCTGGCCGGCGCCCTGCTGGTATTTATCGAATGCATGAAAGAGCTGCCGGCGGCCCTGTTGCTGCGGCCCTTCAACTTTCAGACCCTGGCGACCTATGTATATCAGTTTGTGTCCGACGAGCAGCTGGAGGTGGGGGCCTTGCCCGCCATCGTTATCGTGCTGGTGGGACTGGTACCGCTGATTTTCCTGAATCGATCACTGGAGCAGCATCACTGATGGCGGCATTGGATGTAAACGGCATTTGCTGTAGTTATAACGGCAACCTCATACTGGATGACCTGTCGTTGCAGGTGGCCGAAAATGAAATCATGTGTCTGCTGGGCGCCAGCGGCTGTGGCAAGACCACGCTGCTGAAGGCGGTGGCGGGCTTGCTGCCGGTGACCCGGGGAGACATTTATATTCACGGCCGGCAGATGAACGGCAGCGGCGTGGAAGTGGTGCCCGAGCGGCGCAATATCGGCATGATTTTTCAGGACTATGCGCTTTTTCCGCACCTGAGTGTGGCGCAAAATGTGGCCTTCGGCCTGCAAAGCAAGGAAAGCAACAAGGCGCGCATCAAGGCCCGGGTCGCCGAGGTGCTGGAGCTGGTGAATCTGGCGGATTTGGGCGGGCGTTACCCGCACCAGCTGTCCGGTGGTCAGCAGCAGCGGGTCGCCATTGCCCGGGCCATGATCTGCCAGCCGGGGCTGATGTTGCTCGACGAGCCATTCTCCAATATCGACACCCAGGTGCGGATGCGTCTGATCGGTGAAATCCGGGACTTGCTCAAGGGGCAGGGGATCAGTGCCATCTTCGTCACCCACAGCAAGGAAGAAGCCTTCGCCTTCTCCGATCGACTGGCGCTGTTCCGGGCCGGCCATATCGAGCAGGTGGGACGGCCGCAGACCCTGTATCAGCATCCGCAAAGCCGTTTCGTGGCCGACTTTCTCGGCCAGGCCAACTATGTGCCTGCGACCGTGATCGATAACAGCACCCTGCTGACTGCCATGGGTCCCATAATGAGTCAGGCGGCACTGAACGCCGACCCCGGCACCAGCGGTCAGCTGATGCTGCGCCCACGACAAATTCAGCTGTCGCTGACCGAGCAGGGCAATGGTCGGGTGCTGGAGCAGCAGTTTCTTGGCACCCATACCCGCTGTGTGGTGGAGTGCCAGAGCCTGCAGCTGGAAGTCAGCATCAACGAGCCATTACCCGCCGTCAGCCAGGTCAATGTGAAGGTACTGCCCCATGCCCTGACCTTCTTCCCCGACTCCGAAGGCCAGCGCGCCGTGGCTTGATTTTGCTTAAACGTATTGCTCGAACAGCTCCAGTACGCTCTGGAACAGGGTTTCTATCGGGGTGTCTTTGGTGGGGGTGATGAAGATGGTGTCATCGCCGGCGATGGTGCCGAGAATGCCTTCGGCCTTGCCGAGCGAGTCCAGCATGCGGGCAATCAGCTGGGCGGCGCCGGGGCTGGTGTGGATCACGATCAGCGCGCTGTTGTGGCCCACATCCAGCACCAGGTTTTTCAGCTGGCTGCTGCTGGTGGGTACGCCCAGTTCGACCGGCAGGCAATAAACCATTTCCATCTTGGCATTGCGGGTACGCACGGCGCCGAACTTGCTTAGCATGCGCGAGACCTTGGACTGGTTGATATTATCGAATCCCAGATCCTGCAGCGCAGTCACTATCTCTGCCTGGGAGCCGAAGCTTTCTTCCTTGAGCAGGGCCTTGAATGCCTTGATCAGTTGTTCTTGCTTTTCGTTCATTTTTTGCAGCCGACTGAGCGTGGTTGAATGGGACATATTGTCTACCCGGGGTTATTTTTTATCAAGGATTAGTCATTTATTTTGCATAAAGATGCAAAATTAGCTTGCATTAACATTAATGCAAAATAAAATCAGCCGAACACTCTGACAAATGATGTGAATATAGCGCATGGGCATAGAATTCAGCGGCATTTGCAAGTCCTGGGCTGGTCAGGAAATTTTAAGCCAGGTTTCGCTTAAATGCGATGCCGGAGAGACATTAGTGCTACTTGGGCCAAGCGGTGCAGGCAAAAGTTCGCTGTTACGGCTCCTTAACCTGCTGGATATTCCGGATTCCGGTCAGTTGACCATCGCCGGTGAGCATTTTTCTTTTCCTGATGCTCGTACGAGCCAGCTGCAGAAAAGAGCTCAGCAGCTGCGCAGCAAGGTGGGTATGGTGTTTCAGCAGTACCATCTGTGGCCGCATCTGACGGTAGAGCAGAACCTGCTGGAGGCGCCGCTCAAGGTGCTGGGCATGGACAAAACCAAGGCGCAGGACAAGGCCGGTTACCTGCTGAGCCAGCTCAAGCTGAGTGATAAGCGTCAAGCCTGGCCGGGCGCGCTGTCGGGTGGTCAGCAGCAGCGGGTGGCCATTGCCCGGGCGCTGATGATGAATCCTTCGGTGCTGCTGTTCGATGAACCCACGGCGGCGCTGGATCCGGAAATTACCAAAGAAGTGGCCGAGATCATACTGCAACTGGGGCAGACCGGCATTACTCAGGTGGTTGTGACCCACGAAGTCGGTTTTGCCCGGCGCGTGGCAACCAGAGTAGCCTATCTTGAACAGGGCCGGCTGGTGGAATACGGCGATGCCGGGCTGCTCGATAATCCCCAGACTCGGCGGTTGGCCGAGTTTCTGACTCATTAATGACTATAAGGACATCATCATGAACAAGACACTGTTATCCCTGGCCCTGCTGGCGGCCTTTGGCGCGGCTCAGGCTGACGAAGTGAAGTTTGTCACCAATGCGGCCTATCCTCCCTTCGAATTTGTCGATGAAAACAACGAGATGCAGGGTTTCGATCTCGATCTGGCCAGGGCGCTGTGCGACGTTGCCGAACTGGAATGCAGCTTCCACAACCAGTCCTTCGACAGCTTGATCCCCAGCCTCAAGTTCCGTCGTTACCACGCCGCCATCGCCGCCATGGATATTACTCCCGATCGTGCCAAGCAGGTGGACTTCAGCGACATCTACTACGAAAACTCCGCCGTGTTCGTAGCGCCGACCGGTAAGTTCGACAGCATCGACGGCCTGAAAGACCATACAGTGGGCGTGCAGAACGGCACCTCGCACCAGAAATACATTCAGGACAAGCTGGAAAGTGAAGGTCTGGAGTCTCGTCCCTATCAGAGCGTGCAGGATGCGCTGCTGGACATGACCAACGGCCGCCTGAATGCCGTGTTTGCCGATACCGCCGTGGTGGGTGAGTGGCTGGGCAAGAACGATGGCTATGCGGTACTGGGCGAGCGTATCACCGATGATAATTACTTCGGCACCGGCTTTGGCATCGCCGTGACCAAGGGGAATCAGGAGCTGCTCGACAAGCTGAACCAGGGCCTGAGCGAGCTCAAGGCCAACGGCAGCTACGACCGTCTCTACCAAAAGTACTTCCCCCAGTAATATGCTGACTCATCTGATGAATGCCGCCCTGATGACCCTGGGGCTGGCATTGACGTCATTGGCGGCCGGCCTGGTGCTGGCCGTGTTGTTCTGTGGCGCCGAAATGAGCCGCTTTGCCCTGCTGCGCTGGCCGGCGACCCTGCTGACCACGGTATTGCGTGGCCTGCCCGAGATACTGGTGGTGTTTTTCATCTATTTCGGCTCGACCCAGCTGCTGTTTTTGCTGACCGGCGAATACCTGGAATTCAGTCCCTTCTGGTGCGGGGTAATGGCGCTGTCGTTGCTGTTTGCCGCCTACGCCGCCCAGACTTTGCGTGGGGCACTGAACGCGGTGCCCAAGGGACAACGGCAGGCGGCCCAGGCGCTGGGATTGCCGCCGCTGTATACCTTTGTGCATCTGGTGTTGCCGCAAACCTGGCGGCATGCGCTGCCGGGGCTCGGCAATCAGTGGCTGATCTTGCTGAAAGATACCGCCCTGGTGTCGCTGATCGGGGTGCATGATCTCATGTATCAGGCCAAGGCTATCTCTGCCAGAACCTATGAACCTTTCACCTGGTATGGCATAGCGGCGCTGATCTATCTGGCGATCACCGTGCTCAGTCAGCAGGGGCTGAAGCGACTAAGAATGAGGGTAACCCGTTATGACTAACTGGCTCGAGTACCTGCCGACCCTGCTGCAGGGAGTCAAAATTACCCTGACTATCACCGGCGCCGGCCTCTTGCTGGGGCTGGTGATCGCCCTGATCCTGACCTGGATTCAGGAAAGCCGGGTGCCGGTGCTGGCGCAGCTGACGGAAGGCTATTTGTTGCTGCTGACCGGCACCCCGCTGCTGGTACAGATTTTTCTGGTTTACTACGGTCCGGCCCAGTTCGACTGGGTAAAAGACAGCTGGGCCTGGGTCTATCTGCGCGAGCCCATGTTCTGTGCCATTCTGGCGCTGGGCATGAATGCCGGCGCCTATACCTGCCGTCTGTTCAAGGGCGCGCTGGACGCGGTGCCGAAAGGCGAAACCCTGGCCTGCCAGGCACTGGGCATGAATGGCTGGCAGACTCTCAGCGTCAAGCTGCGCCATGCCGGAAGGCGGGTGATCCCAGCCTATTCCAACGAAGTGGTGCTGGTACTCAAGGGCAGCTCCCTGGCCAGTACCATCTCGATCATGGAGATCATGGGGCTGGCTCAGCGGCTCAATGGCCAGACCTATGACACCCTGGCCGTGTTCGGGCTGGCCGGCGCCATCTATCTGGCTTTGAATGGCCTGCTGACCTTTTTGTTTCGTTTGTTGGAACGACGGGCCCTGGTATTCCAGACCCAGGGATGAGCGGCGCTATCTCACAGAACCGCATATTCAACATCCCTTAAACATTGTTTTTCTGTGGCGCTTTCGCTATGTTGCTAGGGTCCCAGGAAGCGTCTAATAACTCAATAATAACGGAGTTCAGTCATGAAAGTTGCCGTACTTGGAGCCGCCGGTGGTATCGGCCAAGCTCTGGCCCTGCTGTTGAAAAACAACCTGCCTGCCGGTTCTGCATTAAGCCTGTACGATATCGCACCCGTCACTCCCGGTGTTGCCGCCGATCTGAGCCACATCCCGACCGCCGTGAGCGTGGTGGGTTTTGGCGGTGAAGATCCGACTCCTGCACTGGAAGGCGCCGACATAGTGCTGATCTCCGCCGGTGTAGCCCGCAAGCCGGGTATGGACCGTGCCGACCTGTTCAATGTGAACGCCGGTATCGTCAAGAACCTGATCGAAAAGGCCGCTGCCACCTGTCCCAAGGCCTGCATCGCCATCATCACCAACCCGGTGAACACTACTGTGCCGATTGCCGCCGAAGTGCTGAAGAAAGCCGGCGTCTACGACAAGAACAAGCTGTTCGGTATCACCACCCTGGATGTGATCCGCGCCGAGACCTTCGTGGCCGAAGCCAAGGGCCTGAACGTGTCCGACGTCAAGGTACCGGTTATCGGTGGCCACAGCGGTGTGACCATACTGCCGCTGCTGTCTCAGGTTGAAGGTGCTTCTTTCTCCGATGAAGAAATCGAGAAGTTGACCTACCGTATCCAGAACGCCGGTACCGAAGTGGTTGAAGCCAAGGCCGGCGGCGGCTCCGCCACCCTGTCCATGGGTCAGGCTGCCTGTCGTTTCGCGCTGTCTCTGGTCAAGGCCATGCAGGGCGAAAGCAACGTAGTCGAGTGCACCTATGTCGACGGCGGCAGTGAGCACGCTCAGTTCTTCGCACAGCCGGTACTGCTGGGCAAGAACGGCGTAGAAAAAGTGCTGCCTTACGGCGACATCAGCGCCTTCGAACAGGCCGCGATGGACGGCATGCTGGAAACCCTGAAAGGCGATATCGCCAAGGGTGTCGAGTTCGTCAACCAGTAAGGTTCGAATGCGTTCAGATGAAAAAGGGAGCTTCGGCTCCCTTTTTGTATTTATGGCCGTCAGTTTGAATATTTCGGTTCGATTGCGGGTATCTGCATAGCGGACAAAGGGCCCGCTCCGCCGACTCGCCGTAAACCCATCCATGGGGGCTCAGCCACGCCATCCCTGGCGCGGATGGTCGGCTGAGCAGATCCCTTTGTCCTCATTCAAATTACGGCGTCGACGGTTGGTGTCGTCAGCAGGCGGCTCAGGAGCCAAAAAGAGGCAACAAGGAGTGCCTCACACGACCGTGACATGCCAGGGATGGCATGTCCGAGCTTACATGGACGTACTCGTAGCGAGTCGCGAGAGGTGGCCCTGTTGCCTCTTGTATTTCTTCACCTGAACTTCACTTTGGCCAGGCTAGTCCCACCTTGGATCTGTTGTGCCGGCCCAGCTGTTGGCTGATCCAGCGGCCCGTGTCCACCAGTTGGTCGAGATCCACCCCGGTATTCATGCCCAGGCCGTGGAGCAGGTAGACCAGGTCTTCGGTGGCGACATTGCCCGAAGCCCCAGGGGCGTA
>JBFGZI010000115.1:0-7000 GCA_041586855.1 Oceanisphaera sp.
AAGCGCTGCCCTGCGGGTTCGGCTAAACGCGTTTTTCTCTTTGTTGAGAGGGCTTTGCTTAGAACGACTAGGCTACACCCCTCTCGCCGCGATAAAAACGCGTTTAACTCGAACAAAATTTAACCGCGAAAGGTCAACAGACCCTAGGAATCCGATGATCGCCGAAAGGGCTGCAGCAGCAGTCGGTGCAGGCGCAGCTCGGTGGGGTTGCGGAACCGGTTCAGCCCTATGGTCATGCCGAGCTGGCCGGCCCGGGGTTGGGCCCGGTAGGTGCCGCACAGCCGATCCCACCAGGGCAGATTGAAGCCGAAGTTGCTGTCGGTCTCTTCGGGTATTACCGAATGATGCACCCTGTGCATGTCGGGGGTGACCAGCATCAGCCGCAGCCAGCTGTCCAGCCGTTCGGGTAATCGTACGTTGCCGTGGTTGAACATGGCGGTGGCGTTGAGCAGTACCTCGAACAGCAGCACCGCCAGCGCCGGGGCGCCTAATAGTGTTACCGCTGCCAGCTTGAGTACCATGGACAGCAGAATTTCGAGCGGATGAAAACGCAGCCCTGTGGTGACGTCGAATTCCAGATCCGCATGGTGCACCCGGTGCAGCCGCCACAGCAGGGGAACGGCATGAAACAGCCGGTGTTGCAGGTAAATCAGCAGGTCCAGTATCAGCAACGACAGGATAACTGAAGCCCATATCGGCAGTGAGAAGGCGTTGAACAGTCCCCAGCCTCGTTCACTGGCAAGCAGGGCGGCGCCCACGGCGGCCAGCGGAAAACACCAGCGCAGCACCAGGGTATTGATGACCACCAGCAGCAGATTATGAGGCCAGCGGCGAAGGCGGCCTATGTGCTGTGGCCGACGTGGGGCTTGCCATTCCCACAGCATCATCAGCAGCAGGACGCCGGTAAAGACGCCGAGCCGGATCAGGGGTTCAAGCTCGAACATGCTGGTTGCTCTCTGTTGTTGAAGGGGGCGGCCTTATTCAGCATCGGCATTATGATGGACAGACTCATGGCGCCCCGGACTCGTCGTGCAGGGCGCCGCCGCCGTCTCGCATGGTGATTCCTTTATCGAGAGGGGCCTGTGTCGGTTTTGTCGTCATCGGACCTGGCGACGTAGGTTCTGGCCAGTGATCGTATGACCGGTAATTGCCGTTCAAAATTGCGACAGCCCTTGCACATCATGGTGTGCAGCGCCAGTGACAGCTTTTCGCCGGTACCCAGCGGCCGCTCCTGACTCTCGGACATCAGTTGGGTGGCCTTGTGACAGCTCAGCATGTGCAGTCTCCTTGTTGTTGCCAGGTGTTTTCCAGACATTCGCGCAGTCGCAGGCGGGCCCGATACAGCAATACATTGAGGTTGCTCACGGTCAGGTTCAGCTCGCGGCAGATTTCCGGGCTTTCCAGGCCGACAAACTCGCGCATCATGAAGGTGCGGCCCTGATTGGGCGGCAGTTTATCCAGACACAGCTCGAACAGGGTCCAGAACTCGTCGTCTTCCTGGCTGCTTTCGGGGGCGCTCCATTCCACCGGTCGCTCCTGCTTGTGCCACATGCCAAAGCGGTTGAACAATTGCTCTTCCAGATCGTTACTGTCGTCAGCCCCCAGGCTGGTGACGGTGACCAGGCGCTGATTCTTGCGGATCACATCGACAATCTTGTGTTTGAGGATGGCAAATACCCAGTTCTTGTAGGCGGCGCGGCCGGTGAAGCTGTCGGCGTACTTGAAGGCGCCGAGCAGGGCCTCCTGTACCGCGTCTTCCGCCAGGGCGGCATCTTTCAGCTGCAGGGTGGCAAAGCGCAGCATCTGGCGGCGCAATTCTTCGGACAGCAACGGCTGTTCCTGGTTATGTCTCTGATCCATAATGACTCTTTTTGTGGTAGCGGGTCCTTTCCCTTGGTTAGACTCTAACGCTACCGCCGTTGTGCTGCCAGTATTGTCTGTGTTGTTATAAGGGCGTTGTCAAAAACGAGTGGTTATCACTGAGTCGTGGCCCGCGCCGGTTTTATTACAGCGCGGATGGATTCAGGGAAAGATAACCTTTACAGCAGGGAGCAGCATCGTGAGTGAGTATCGAATTTTCAGGGTGGAAGACGCCATCGCCTACGCCCGGGAGGCGGCGGGGCTGGCGCCCGGGCTGTTGTTGCAGGGGGAAGAAATTGGCGACGGCAATCTGAATCAGGTGTTTCGGGTGTGGTCACCGGGCGAGCCGCGCGGTGTTATCGTCAAGCAGGCGCTGCCCTACATACGCTGTGTCGGCGAGTCCTGGCCCCTGACCCGGGATCGGGCCCGTATAGAGGCAGAAATACTGCTGCGCCATGGCGAATGTTGCCCGGAACACACGGTGGCGGTGCTGCACCACGACCCGGCGCTGTCGGTGATGCTGCTGGACGATTTGTCGGATCACCGGGTGTGGCGTCAGGCCCTGCTGGAAGATCAGTCCTTTCCCGGGGCGGCGGCGCAGCTGGGCCGCTATCTGGCCCGGGTGCACTACCACAGCAGTGCCTTTCATCTCGATTATCAGGCGCAGCAGGCGGCCGGCACCCGTTTTGTCAATCCGGAGCTGATGGCCATTACCGAAGCCGTTTTTTTTGTCGACCCCTTCCGGGATCACGAACGCAACAACGTCGATCCCCTGATCCGTGCCGAGGCGGAGCAACTGTGGGCCGACGAGGCGTTGAAGGTGAAGGTCGCCACCCTCAAACACGACTTTCGCTGCAAAGGCGAGGCCCTGCTGCACGGGGATCTGCATACCGGCTCCGTGATGGTGGCCGAGGGCCGGCTCAAGGTGATCGACGCCGAATTTGGCGGCTATGGCCCCATGGGCTTCGACCTGGGGGTGATTTTCGCCAACCTGCTGCTGAACTTCTGCAGCCAGCCGGGGCGCCACCCGGCCGGTGCCAGCCAGCGTTATCGGCAGCAACGCATAGAGGAAATACGCGCCCTGTGGCAGAGCTTCAGGGCCGATTTTGTCGAGCTGGCGGCCAGGAGCCCGGATCCGGCGCTGGCCGAGGCGGGGTATGTGCCGGCCTTCATGGAGCGAGTGTGGCGAGATGCTTTGGGTTATGCGGGCTGCGAGATGATTCGCCGCACCATCGGCATCGCCCATGTGGCGGATCTGGACGGCATCGACGACCCGGCCCGACGCGCGGCTTGTCAGCGCCAGGCGCTGGCGCTGGGGCGCACCCTTATCCTGGAGGCAGAGCAGCTGGATGACACCGCGCTCAATCTGCTGTTGATGAAGTAGAAACTGGAATGCCGGCTTGAATATCGGACAAAGGGCCAGCTCTGCCGACTCGCCTCGGGACTTGCCACTCGCAGTTTCAACCTGCTGCGAACATTCACCGGATGTTCGGTCAGGCTGAAACAGCTCGTCACGGCGAGACAAGCTCGCCCCATGTACGCTCTCCGATTCATCCCTGAATCGAAAGGTCGGCCGAGCCGATCCCTTTATCCTCCTTGGTGCTGCGGAGTCGCCTGTTGGCGCTGTCTTGGGGCCACTCGGGGCTCAGGAAGAGGCGGCAGGGATTGCCTCTACCGACCGTCAAATGCCAGGACGGCATTTGCCGAGCGGCCCAGGGATGGGCTTGAAGCGTGTCGGTGGAGGCAACCGGGTTGCCTCTTTATTCGAGATTCAAAACCGGAAAACCCGTGGCCAGCGGTTAAATTTGATAAGGCTCCACGCTGGTGCCTTCCAGCGAGTAGGCGGCGTCGGCCATGTCATGGCTGGCGCCCACTGTGTGCAGGGTGCCGGTGACCCAGACCGCATCCCAGAGATCGTCCACCCGGGCCCCGGCCGGATACTCCACATAGACTATCTGGTTGGTGGGCGGCGGCGGCACATGAATGCAGGCGCCGAAGTAGGGCACCAGCAAGAAGGCGGTCACCTGCTTGCTGTCGCCTTCCAGTGGTACCACAAAGCCGGGCAGTCGTACCTTGCGGCCGTTCAGGCTCGGCACCACCTTGCCGACGGGCTGGCCGGGAATGGCAAATTCATCATCGTGATCCACCTCGGGAAAAGGCGGAGGATTCAGCTGCTCTTCCAGCGGGATCAGATCGTTCCATTCCAGCAGTGAATAATCGTCGGCCCAGGCAGAGGGGGCCAGCAGTGCCAGGGTGGCGAAGCAGATGGCCATCGCCTTCGTCAGTAGTAGATGCATCTTCAATGGTTGATACTCATTCCGTCGTTAACCGAATAAAAATAGGCCCGTGCCGCCGGCAGCAGGCCGATGATCATGCCCGCCAGCAGGGTCAGACCGACAAGACGCCATTCTCCCGCACCGGGCAGGCCCGGGTACAGCAGAAGACCGTATTGTGCCTGTACCATGGGGGCCAGCAGTTGCAGCGAACCATATAATAGCGCCAGACCCAGTAATACCCCAAGGGCGCTGAGCAGGGCGGCTTCCAGCGCCAGCAGACCAAAAAGGTGACGCGGGCCCGCGCCCAGGGCACGCAGAATGGCCAGCTCCCTACGCCGGGCCGAGAGCCCCGCCAGCAGGGTGGTCAGCATGCCCAGCAGACCGGCTATCACCACGAACAGGGCGATGAAGGCAATGGCTTTTTCGGCAATACCAAGCAGACTCCACAGTTCGTGCAGGGCGCTGCCCGGCAAAATGGCCGACAGCGGCTCTGCCCGATAACCGTTGATGGCGCGTTGCAGCCCGAAGACCTGCACCTTGTTGTTCATGCCCACCAGAAAGGCGGTAATGGAGTCGGGGGTAAGATCGGCGGCCCGGGCCTGTTCGGAAGACAGGGTCAGGGTCTTGCGGCCGCTCTGCCAGCCGAGATGGATGGCCTCGAGTCCGTCGAGGCGCACATGCACCGTTTTGTCGACCGGGGTGCCGGTGGGGGCCAGAATACCGACCAGGGTAAAGGGCAGGTCGTCGTGCAGGCTGAACGAGGTGTTGCCCGCGCCGTGGGCGATGATGAGGGGATCACCCAACCGATAACCCAGGGTTTGTGCCACTTCGGCGCCGATCACCGCCTCGAAGGTATCCTTGAAGGCGCGGCCCTCGACTAGCTGCAACGGCTGGTTGCGACCATAGGCGTAATGGCGAAAGTAATCCTGGTTGGTACCCAGCACCCGAAAGCCCCGGTGGGAGTCACCCAGAGCGATGGGAATGGTCCAGGCCACGTCCTTCTGTTTGCTGATGCGCTGGTAGCTGTCCCAGCTGATGTTGTTGGTGGGGTTGCCCAGGCGAAACACCGAATACAACAGCAGATTGATCTGGCCGCTACGGGCCCCCACGATGAGATCGGTGCCGGACAGGGTGCGGGCGAAGCTGTCTTTCAGCTCCACTCGTATCTTTTGTACCCCTACCAGCAGCATGACGCTGATGGCGATGGCGGCCAGGGTCAGGCCGGCGGTCAGCCGCCGGGCCCAGAGACTTTTCAGTGCCAGTATCAACATGTTGCGTGCTCGTTCAGTTCGGCAAGAGAAACCACCCGGGAAAACAGCGGCTCCAGGGTCGGGTCATGGCTGACAAACACCAGGGTGCTGTGCTGGCGGCGACATTCCCGGAACAGCAGCTCGATAAAGGCGGCCCGGCTGTCGGCGTCCAGCGCCGAGGTGGGCTCGTCGGCAATCACCAGTTCGGGGCGGCCAATCAGCGCCCGAGCCGCCGCTACCCGCTGTTGCTGGCCGATGCTCAATGTGTGCACCGGCTGCGACCACAGCGCCGACGGCAGTTGCAGCTCGCTCAGCAGCCGCTCGGCTTCGGTGGTGGCGGAGGCCTGCAGGCGACGGCGCTTGTGGCGCGAGAAGGTCAGGGCCGAGGTGACGTTTTCGGTGACCGACAGAAAGGGCAGCAGGTTGAACTGCTGAAAGATATAGCCCAGGTGATCGGCGCGAAAGCGGTCCCGGGCCCGGCCGGAGAGACGGGACAGATCCCGGTCCAGTACCCTGAGCTCGCCACTGTTGGCTTGCTGTATGCCGGCCAGCAGGCCGAGCAGGGTGCTCTTGCCGCTGCCGCTGGGACCCTTGATAAAGAGCCGCTCACCGGCGGCCAGTTCAAACTGCGGGATCTGCAGTATGGCGGCCTGGCGAGGCCAGGCGAAGCGGAGATCCCTTATCGATATCAGTGTACTCATGGTGTTCTATACCAATTTCGTCAAGTATTCGGTCTTATAGCCCAGAGGCAACAGGGTTGCCTCTTCCGACCCGCCACAGGGGAAATGATACTCACTGTTTCAGCCCACTGCGAACATTCACTGGATGTTCGGTCAGGCTGAAACCGTTCGTCACGGCGAGGCAAGCTCGCCCCATGTAAGGCTCAGAAAATGCCATCCGACCGCCATGGAAGGCGGGAGTGCCAGCATCGCAGGAGCTTTTGCTGGCCATGGCATTTCATGGTCGGCTGAGTCAATCCCTGCTGCCCCTCCCTCTGCGTCTGAGTTGGCTGAAGATAGACCAAACCAGTCAGTCCGGTACCTATGAAGCAGCCGGATTATTACCAGCTGAAGTCGGGGTGTTCGGGGCTGAGGGTAGCGGCAATCTGGCCGGAAGGCACTATGCCCTGCAGTTCCAGGCGGGTCAGGCTGGGAAACTGTTCGAACAGGGTGGTGGAGAGCCGGTTCAGCGCCAGGGGCTGCTGGCATTCATAGCGGTATTGCACCAGCACGTCGCTGTGACCATGCTCATCATGGTGCTCATGGTGCTCATGGTGCTCATGGTGCTCATGGTGCTCATGGTGCTCATGGTGCTCTGTATCCTGGTGCGCGTCCAGATCATCAAAATCGTCGTTTTTCTCGAGCAACCGGCTTTCGCTCAGTTGACAGCTGGCGGCGTCGGGCAGGCCGAACAACTCGGCTTGTTGCACCCGGCTCAGGGCGGTGGTCAGCTGCGCCTGCTCGGTGTCGTTGGTGGGGCCATGTTCAAAGCCGATGATATCGGCCGCCGGTGCCAGCAGTTCCAGCACCAGTTGCTGTTGATCCAGAGCCAGGCTGAGGCGGGCGAAACCATGCTCGTGTACGCCCGGCTGGGCGAAGAGGCTGAAGGGCAGCA
>JBFGZI010000116.1:0-6956 GCA_041586855.1 Oceanisphaera sp.
AATATTTGCACTTTTTCTGCTGCCAGAACTTAACACTAAGCTGCTCGTCAACGACAGCCAACTCGGAGATCACCTTAGGGTCTGTTGACCTTTCGCGGGTAAATTTTGTTCGAGTTAAACGCGTTTTTATCGCGGCGAGAGGGGTGTAGCCTAGTCATTCTAAGCAAAGCCCTCTCAACAAAGAGAAAAACGCGTTTAGCCGAACCCGCAGGGCAGCGCTTGTGGGGTCTTGCTACGGCGTTATCGCTTATTTATGTAGAGTGACTACATGGCATAAGCTCTGCCTTGTATCAAGGCCCCACAAACTGCTGCAAAAATCATCGCGAAAGGTCAACAGACCCTAATCAGGCGGTCATCGATGGTCGTCGTAGCGATTTTGGTTTGCTGCTGGCGCTAGCCTTCGTGTGACTGTCGACAACCTGCTATAGCCGGTGCCAGCAGTTCCAGGGCGCTGTGCTCGCAGGGTGCCAGCATGGCGTCGGACTGGCTCAGCGGGGTGACGCGATCACCCCAGCGGATCACGCCGGCGCCCCAGGTCAGGCCGGCACCGAAGGCGGCGGTCAGCAGCAGGGCGCCGGATTTGACTCGGCCCTGCTCCAACGCCTCGCACAGGGCGATGGGCACTGTGGCGGCTGAGGTATTGCCATACTGCTCTATATTCACCATGATTTTTTCCGGCGGTAGTGCCATTTTTTTGGCCAGCGTCTCGATAATGCGAATATTGGCCTGATGGGGCAGCAGCAGATCGATATCCTGCTCGGTGATACCAGCCTGATCCAGCACATGAGTGGCCGCATTGCCCATGCCCTTGACCGCACGCTTGAAGATCTCCTTACCGTCGAAGCTGACTTCGAACAGGCCGTCGATATGCTCGAAGCGGCGGCGGTCGGTGCCCGAATTGGGCACCGCAAGAATGTCTCTGGCCTCTGAGTCGCAACCGAGCTTGTCGGCAATCAGTCCCACGGGTTGGTCGCTGGCTTCCAGTACCACGGCGCCGGCGCCATCCCCGAACAGCACTGCAGTATCCCGCTTGGTCCAGTCCAGATAGTGGGTCAGGCGTTCGGCGCCGATCACCAGCACTCGTTGCATACTGCCGGCCTTGATCAGGGCGCTGCCCACGCTCAGGCCATAAATAAAACCGGTGCAGGCGGCATTGATGTCGAATACCGCGGCGCGGCTCGCCCCTAGTGACTGCTGTACCGCCGAGGCGGCGCTGGGCACCATGCTGTCCGGGCTGGCGGTGGCCATGATGATACAGTCGAGCTGGTTCGCTTCCATGTCGGCGGCGGCCAGGGCGTGGCGGGCTGCCACCGCGGCCAGGGCGGAGGTACTTACATGGGAAATTCGACGCGAATGAATACCGGTACGACTATGAATCCATTCATCGGAAGTATCGAGAAAGGTACCCAGGTCGTCGTTACTCAGGGCGGCGGGGGGCAGACATTTCCCCCAACCGGTAATATTGGCGTAGCGCATGGTAAGCCCTGTTTTCATAAGGTGAATGCTGCCGATGTTGCCTTGGCGACCCAAAGGAGCCATGGTCAGGCAACATTAGCAGCCTCGGCATCCGGTGCCGTCTGCGGAATAACGGAGTTAACCCCGCCCCTGTCGCTCCAGTCGTAGCTGAACCCAGGTGCGATAAATCCAGGATAGACAAGGCCGGATTATAGGCAACCTAATCAACCAGGCCAGCGGCTTGAGCCGGGGGATGCGTTGCATCAAGAGAATATAGGCGTCCAGCTCGGAACGTACTTCTCCGTCTGCGGTTTGTACATGCAACTCGCGTAACGCCTTGTAGGGGCTGATCCCAAGGCTTAACAACACCTCTTCCCGACCCGTGATATCAAACCAGTAAATATCGTCGCCACCTTTACCTGCCCAGCGCTCGTAGCGGGCTCTGTCCTTGATGCAGCCCTCGCAACTGCCATCGTAAAACACCACCAGCTGATGGCGCGGCTTTTTTCCATCCATTACCACGACCTCCATGACAAGGGAGTCCCGTCCATGGGACTCTGAATTAAGCATAGACGGCATTAGTCCAGATACCGTTTTTGCAAATGCAGTCTGAAGGCGGTGGCATCCAGTGGCTGGCCACAAGCCTGGTGAATAAGCTTGTCGGTATCCAGCAGGCTGGCCTGTTGCCATATATTATTTTGTAGCCATTCAAAAACAGACGTCAGCCGGTTTTCGATCAGTTGCTCCAGAGGGCCGAGTTGTTGCTGCATGGCTGCGGCCTGTTGGGCCGCATAAATGGCGCCCAGGGTGTAGCTGGGAAAATAGCCGAAGCTGCCGTCGGTCCAGTGGATGTCCTGCAGGCAGCCGTCCCTGTAATTACCCTGGGTGCCGAGTCCCAGATAGGTTTGCATCAGCTGATCCCAGCGCTCGGGCAGGTCTCTGGCTTCCATCTTGCCTTCAATCAGATCCCGTTCTATTTCGTAGCGCAGCATGATATGGGCCGGATAGGTCACCTCGTCTGCGTCGACCCGGATAAGTCCGGGGTTGACCCGGGTATAGAGCCTCGCCATGTTATCCGGGGCAAAGGCCGGCTGGGTACCGAAGTGACGCTCCAGCAAGGGGATAAGTTGTGCGATAAAGGCGGGATGACGAGCCAGCTGCATCTCGAAGAACAGGCTCTGGGATTCGTGTACTCCCATGGATCTGGCCTGCCCCACTGGCAGCCGGCGCCAGTGGGCGGGCAGACCCTGTTCATAGCGGGCATGGCCGGTTTCGTGAATGATGCCCATCAGCGCCTGGGCCACATCCTGCTCGTTATAGCGGGTGGTGAGCCGTACATCTTCGCTGACGCCGCCACAGAAGGGGTGGGCACTGACATCGAGTCGGCCATGATCGAAGTCGAAGCCGAGCAGCGCCATCACCTCCAGCCCCAGCGCCCGCTGTTGCTCTATGGCAAAGGGGCCTTTGGGTTGCAACAGTGGCTCGTCGCGCTGTTTGTCCTGCACCTGGGTGATCAGCCCCGGCAGCCAGCTTTTGAGATCACCAAACAGGGTATCGAGCCGGGCACTGCGCATGCCCGGTTCGTATTGTTCCAGCAGACTGTCGTATCGGGACAGACCCAGCGCTTCGGCGCGGGCCGAGGCGGCCTGGCGGGACAGGTTGAGTACTTCTTCAAACAGCGGCAGATATCCGGCCCAGTCGTTCGCCGGGCGCAGGCTGCGCCAGGCATGCTCGCAGCGCGAACCGGCCAGTGACATGGCGCGTACCAGATCTTCCGGCAGCAGGGTGGCATCACGCCACTGGCGGCGCATCTCGGCCAGGCTGACAATCTGCTGCGGCTCCAGTGACTCCTGATCGGCGGCGGTAAACCAGTCGGCCATCCGGGGATTCTGCAACTGCTGATGGCACAGCACCGCCAGAGTGCTCATCGCTTCGGCCCGGGCTTCGTTGCCGCCGGGCGGCATCATGGTGGCTTGATCCCAGCCACAAATAGCACCAAGGTGCTGCAGATGATAGCGCTGTTCGAAATGTTGGCTCAGGGCGGTATAAGACATGGGGCTTCCTTGAATGAATCGCGCGACAGAGCTGGTGAGCAAGACAAAAAGAGGAAATAGCAAACAGCGGTCTGACGGCGCCAGGTTCTGAATAGCCGCAGTATAAGCAAGTTGAGCAATAAGAGGAAACGACAGACCCCGGGGAGGAGGAGGTTAGGGCCTGCCGTTATTAAAAGGGGTACGCTAAACGAGAATCCGGTGCCGCTTTATTACTCGTTGGGACCAGCCTTGCTGACTTTGTAGATAAAATAGCCGGCATAAAAACTGATCAGCAAGGCCGTCGCAATAATCACCAGCATGGACATCAAGCCGACGTCACTGCCGAACATCAAATCAAGCCAGAATGTCATGGATCGTCTCCTTTAGCATGCGCTATAGAAGCATCTTAGCGGGACGGCCTGTTGCCATGCTGATCCTGATCAATAAAACGCTTAGTCCGCAATTTTTTCAAGGGTATAGCCGTCCTGTTCCAGCAACTGGAGCAGACCATGCTCGCCGTACAGATGCAGGGCGCCCACCACCAGCAGGGCTTTTTTCGGATCTTGGTCTTCCAGATGATCCAGCCACAAGCGGTTGCGCGACAGCAGCAGATCCTGTTCGATAAAGCGATTCAGCGGCGGGGACTGTTCGGTTCGCAGCAAAGCCAACAAAGCCTGCTCGTCTCCGGCCCGCCAGGTTTCCAGCAATTGATCAAGATGCTGTTGCAGGTCGTTCAGCTCATTCAGGGTATGACGCACAAAGTCTGCTTCCAGTTGTCGTTCGGGCAGGGAGGCCAGCAGGCCAAACACCAGACCTGGCGATTCCAGTCCCAGTATCGGAATATGCTGTTGTCTGGCCAGATTCATTATTTTCATATCAACGCCCTGAGCACTGGCAAAACCGAGATCCTTCGCCCGAGCCTGGGTCAGCTGCAGGGCGGCAAACCAGGGCGGTAATGATTTCAGTGGCGACAATGCCATGTCATCGATAGCCAGCTCAAGTTCACCGGCCAGCGGGGCTCCCAGCCGAGAACGCCAGCTGTCACCGGGCGGCATACTGAGAAAGGGAGCCAGGGCTGCCGGAGTGATGGTGGCCGGGTCAACTTCCAGAAACAGTTGCTCGCTTTGTTGCAGGCTGCGCAGCAGCGGTGTAGGTAGCTCGGTCAGGCGTTTATCGGCAATATGAACAGAGCCAAACAACCATAGCTGTTGGCCCGGCTTGGTGGCTGACCACAGGGCGGGGGCGGCCAAGCTGTGGCTGCACCAGAGCCATAAGACTAAAAAAGGTAATATTTTCATAAGCCCTCGCTGTTTTGTTTACCGACTTTGATTATGATGCCGGGATTGTTTTTTATCCTGAAGAAAGGAATTCATCATGCCTCATTTACGTTTTCGTGGGCTGTCTCGAGAAGCTGTCAAACAGATCAGTAAACCGCTGGTTGATGCGTTGTCGCCCTTGATTGGCAGCCCGCTGGATCATTTTACTCTGGAGTTTATTCCCGCCGAATTTATGGCCAAGGGACAGGTGGTGAGTGGTTATCCCATTGTAGAAGTACTCTGGTTTGAGCGACCATTGGAAGTGCAAGACAAGGTAGCAGCCGAAATTACGGCGATACTGCGGACTCGGGTCGGCGCCGAGCAGGACATCTGCGTCATCTTCACCAAGCTTGAAGGCCGCCAGTATTACGAAAACGGCAGCCATTTCGGTTAAAGGCGAAAGGTCAACAGACCCTAGCCTCCGGCTTTGAGTAACAGCCTGTCCAGCGCCCGGGCACTGAGCAGCCGACGCAGCCAGCCCATCATCACAGTGGGCCGGGTAACCGGATAACGTATCTTGGGGCGAGGGCTGGTCAGCGCATGCAGCAGCGGGGCCATGCAGGCATCCGGCTCCAGGCTGAAGCGAGAGCTGGGGCCGGGCTGTTGCAGCCTGGCAAGGGTTTGCCGGTAACCTTGCTGGTGACGGCTCTGCTCGGCATTGATGTGACGTAAAAAGGCGGCTTCGGCGTTGGCCCTAAAACGGGTTTCGATGGGGCCGGGTTCCAGCAGGCTGATATGCACGCCGCTGCCGGTCAGTTCCAGGCGCAGGGTATCGGTATAGCCTTCCAGCGCAAATTTGGAAGCGTTATAGGCACCTCTGTATTGCATGGCTACCAGGCCCAGTACCGAACTGTTCTGAATAATGCGACCTTCGCCGGCCGCGAGCATGGTAGGCAAGACCAATCGGGTCAGGTGATGGGTACCGAAAAGGTTGGTGTTGAATTGCTCGCGAAGCGCCGCGGTGGGTAAATCTTCCAGGGCGCCGGGCTGGCCGTAGGCACCGTTATTGAACAAGCCGTAAAGACGGCCATCGGTCAGCTGTAAGGTCTTTTCTACCGCAGCTTCGATACTGGCCTCATCGGCCAGATCCAGCTGAACCGAGTCCAGGCCTTGTTGTTTTAGCGAGGTAACATCATTGGATTGTCGGGCCGAGGCGATGACCCGGAAGCCTTTTTCCTTGAGAAAATGGGCTGCTGTGTGGCCGATACCGGAAGAGCAACCGGTGATCAGAATGCTTCTTTTGGACATCAATGACTCCTGAGTAACGAAAGACTTATACCAGATACATTAGGGCCTGTTCCCGTTTCGCTATAACAGATTGATTTAAAAGAAAATTACAAAAAAACTGTTTTTATTGAATTTATTTTATTTCAATGACTTAGCGTGAAACGTCAACACGCCCTAAACATTCGATCTTTTTGACTACGATATCTAATCCCGGACAAAGGGCCTGCTTCTCCGACTCGCTCAAGCACCTCCCTGTGACGCTCAACACATGACGTCCCTGTCATGTGATGGACGGTGAAGCAGCTCCCTTTGTCCTCCTTGATGCTCCGGCGTTGCCTGTTGGCACCGTCTGCAGGCAACTCGGAGTTCCAGAAGAGGCAACAGAGAACGGCTCCTACGACCGTGAAATGCCAGCGCCGGAAAATGCTCCTGCCGTTCCGGCATTCCCGCCCTCCCTGGCGGTCAGATGGCATTTCCGAGCCCCCACGGATGGGTTTATGGCGTGTCGAGGGAGGCGGCTGTGTTGCCTCTGGTCTGGGGGCCTCAATATGACCAGATCATTACTGGGATTGGTATTACTCTGCCTGTTGTCGGATTGGGCTACAAGAAGGGAAAACGATTGGACATGACTCCCCTGGGCTGAATCAGTATCGGTCGCCTGGAGAATGCTTTTTTGTGGCTTTAGATAACTTTAAATCAATGACTTAAGTTTGAGTGTCGGGATCTGTACATCAGTAATGATGTTGAGGAGGAAGGCAGGATGACGCAGTGTACAGGAGGCAGTGATAAAAGTACTGGCGTCCCCAGCAGGAATCGAACCTGCAACTAAGTCTTAGGAGGACCTTGTTATATCCATTTAACTATGGGGACGGATAATGTAGTAGATATTACATTTTATCCTGCTCCTAGCACAAGATACCCTGGG
>JBFGZI010000117.1:0-6938 GCA_041586855.1 Oceanisphaera sp.
ACAAGAGGAAATCAGAAGTCGGCGTTGCGGATCACGCCGACGGCGAGGCCTTCGATGATCAGTTCCTGACTGCGCAGGTCCACTTCTATGGGGGCAAGTTCCTCGTTTTCGGGTAACAGGCTGACCTTGCTACCCCGGCGCTGAAAGCGCTTGACCGTCACTTCGTCGTCGAGCCGGGCCACTACCACCTGGCCGTTGCGGACTTCCTGAGTCTTGTGCACCGCCAGCAAATCGCCGTCCATGATGCCGATGTTCTTCATGCTCATGCCCTTTACCCGCAGCAGAAAGTCGGCCGAAGGATGAAACAGGGACGGATCCAGCTTGTAGTGGCTCTCGATATGCTGCTGGGCCAGAATGGGCTCACCGGCGGCAACACGCCCGATCAAGGGCAGCCCCAGAGCTTCTTCTTCCTCTTCGGCCAGCCGTATGCCACGAGAGGTGCCTGGCATCATGGTGATGACGCCTTTCCTGGCCAGCGCCTTGAGATGTTCTTCGGCGGCGTTGGCAGATTTAAAGCCCAGAGTCCGGGCTATTTCGGCACGGGTCGGTGGCATCCCGGTCTGCTGAATATGCTCTTTGATGATCTCCAGTACCTGAGACTGGCGAGGCGTAAGGGCTTTCATAATGGACCTGTTTTTTTATACAGTTAACTGTCAGTATATCCAGTAAATCCGCCAGAGCAAGCATAAAATATGAGCTCTTCCTGCTGTCAGCCCCCTCGCACCAGGCACCCTCTGCTGTGGTTACAATAGCGTCAGCACCACGCCGGCGAATACCAGCATGCCCACATGGTTGTTGTTGAGAAAGGCGCCGAAACAGGCCATGCGTTCCCGGTCACGTATCAGCCGCTGCTGATATACGAACAGGCCTGCCGCCCCCAGCAGACTCCAATAAAAGAGCGGCCCAAGGGCAAACGCCTGACCGGCCGCCACCAGCAATATCAGGGTCAGCAGCTGCAGCATGCCGACTATCAGCTTGTCGCGGCGGCCAAACAGGATGGCGGTCGACTTGACCCCGATGCGCAGATCGTCGTCTCGGTCCACCATGGCATACATGGTGTCGTAGGCGATGGTCCAGGTCAGATTGGCGGCGAACAGCAGCCAGAGCCCCGGCGGCAGGCTGTTGCTCTGGGCGGCGAAGGCCATGGGAATGGCCCAGGAAAAGGCGATGCCCAGAAACAGCTGCGGCAGGTTGGTGTAGCGCTTCATGAAGGGATAGAGCGCGGCCCAGCCCAGGCCCGCCACTGCCAGCATTATGGTCAGGGCGTTGGTGGTCAGCACCAGTACAAAGGATATTCCTACCAGCAGGGCGAAAAAGCCCAGCGCCTGCCGCTCGGTCAGCTCGCCGCTCGGCAAGGGTCGCCCCTTGGTTCGCTTGACGTGCCCGTCGATATGGCGGTCCGCATAATCGTTGATCACACAACCGGCGGAGCGCATCGAAAAGACCCCGGCCACAAACACCAGCAGCAGCCAGATTGAAGGCTTGCCATCGCCGGCAATCCAGAGCGCCCACAGGGTGGGCCACAGCAACAGCAGGGTGCCGATGGGCTTGTCGAGTCGGGCCAGCGCCATATAGGCGCGCCAGCGTGGTCGGGTTGCAGTCGTCGTCATGGTTCTCTCTACTCTCGGTAAGCCTGGGCTGCAGGCAAAAACAATTCGGTGACCAACACCCCGGCCTGGCCGGTGGCCAACAGCGAACGCCGGGCCCAGAGCGAAGGCTCATTTGCTGACTGATCCCTGTGTTGAGTCATGCCCTGCATCAGGACCAGCTGCCGCCACTGGGGTACGGTCAGCCGGGCAAATTCGAAGTCGCTGCGCAACAATTCGGGGTCTTCAAACAGCAATTCGCCCAGGGCCCGCTGGCCCAGCCCGGCCAGGGCCGGAACCGCATTCAGGGTCGAGGGAGAATACAGGGAGCTGGCATAGATCCAGGGCTGTTCATCGCAAAGCAGCAAGACCTCTCGGCAAAAGGCGCGCTCGGCGCCAATCCACGTGGCCTGGGTCGGGGTTAGGGTCATTTCGGCGGTGGTGCTCTGTAACTGGACCCGAAACTGCCGGCAATGACGGCGCAGCCGTTCGGTCAAAGAGCCGGTATCCTGTAGCCAGTTACACAGGTTCGTTTGCGCCTGCGGTAATTCCGGCCCCCAGTGCCAATCATGATCGGCGGTGTTAGTCACTGGCACTTCCTGAAATGGTAAAACACATACTCGAGCCACTGCGTTATCCTGAAAATCACGTATTCACTTACCCGGACAACTCCGGGCTCAGGAGGCCGCTCCCGAGGGGCCCTTATACTACACCATGACACCGGACATTATTACCAGCTCCCATTACCAACTACCGGAATTCGGGCCAGACGCTGGTGGAGCCGTATCAGGACGCCCTGCGGCCGCGATCGAACCAGGCCTGTAACAGGCCGATCAAGCCGCCACCCAGGTGGGCCAGATTGGCCACCGGCCCCAGCACGCCGGCAAAGCCCAGCACCAGCCAGACCACCATGAACACCGCCATGCCGTCCGGCAGCCCTATGCCTCTGGCCGGGTTGAGCCGACCAGACAGCCAGACATAGGCCAGCAGGGCATAAACCACCCCGGACAGGCCGCCGAAGCGGGGTCCGCTGGCCCAGAACTGCATCAGATTGGGCAGTACCGCCGCCACCAGCAGTAGCAGCAGCAACTTGCCGTGCCCCAGCTGCCGTTCCACCATGCCGCCCAGATACCACCACCAGAACAGGTTGAATACCAGGTGCATCAGGGAGAAATGCAGCAGCGCCGGGGTAAAGGCGCGCCAGAACTCGGGCCCCAGCAGTTGCTCCCAGCCGGGAGGAAACGCCAGCAACCCGAACATCGGCAAGCCCAGCCAGCTCAGGCCATAAATAGCCAGGCAGGCGAGCAGCACCAGCATGTTGACCGGCCCGGTTCGGCGCAACAGATCCCGGGCCAGCCCGGGCCGGCCCGAATTTGTGCTGAAATGCACATGGGTATCGCCCTGACGCCAGGATGCGTCCTGATAGCGGGGATGCAGCGGCTCGGCAATGAAGCGTTTCACTTCCTGCTGCGCCTGCTGAAAGCGGGATTCGTTCACCAGCCAGATGCTGACATTGTTGTCATCATCCAGGGTCAGCTCGCACTTGAGGCCCATATCGGCCAGGTAATCCACGAACGACTGGGCCCGGCGCGGATCATCCAGCACCAGCAGCAACTTCATCAGGCCGAGACCACCATCTGGGTGCGGCGCCAGGCTTCGAAGCCGCCATCCAGGCTGTAGACTTCCTCGAAGCCCTGATTAATCAGGTACTGGGCCGCCCCCTGACTGCTGACGCCGTGGTAACACATCACCACCACCGGGGTGTCATAGTCCACCTCGTTGGTAAAGGACACCAGGGTATCGTTGGTCAGATGAAAGGCGCCTTCGGCATGAGCCAGGGCGAAAGACTGGGGATCGCGAATATCCACCAGCCGGGCACGGCCCTCACTCAGCAGGGTGTCGGCCTCGGCCACCGAAATATGGGCAAACTGCTCCATGGGTTACTCCTAGCGTAAATTTAGGGCAGTTTACCCAATATCGCCGGCCTTGGCATTAACCACCGAGATAAGCCTGCCGTACCTGTTCGTTGACCAACAGGGCGGCACCGGTATCGGCCAGCACCACCCGGCCGTTTTCCAGCACATAACCCCGGTCCGCCAGCTTGAGCGCCTGGTTGGCGTTCTGCTCCACCAGAAAGACCGTCATGCCCTTCTCGTCCCGTAGCCGGGCTATGGTCTCGAAGATCTGGGCGATGATGATGGGTGCCAGCCCGAGCGAAGGTTCGTCCAGCAGCAACAATCGCGGCTTGCTCATCAGCGCCCGACCGATGGCCAGCATCTGCTGTTCGCCGCCGGACATGGTGCCGGCCCGCTGGTTCATGCGCTCCTTGAGCCGGGGGAACATCTGGTAGACCTCTGCCAGCAGCGCCGCATGTTCGCGCCTGTCGACGAAGAAGGCGCCCATGTGCAGGTTTTCTTCCACCGTCAGCCGGGCAAAGATGCGCCTCCCCTCGGGTACGATGGCGATGTCCTTGCGCATGATGGCGGCGGTATCCAGGCCGCCCAGATCCTGGCCTTCGAACAGCACCCGCCCCCGAGTGGGCCTGGGTTCACCGCAGATGGTCATCATCAGGGTGGTCTTGCCGGCGCCGTTGGCCCCGATCAGGGTAACGATCTCTCCCTGTTTTATTTCTACGGTCACATCTTCCAGCGCCTGTATCTTGCCATAGCTGGTACAGACATTATCGACATGCAGCATGCTCAGGTCTCCCCCAGGTAGGCTTTGATCACATCGGGGTTATTGCGCACCTGCTCCGGGGTGCCTTCGGCCAGCGGTCGCCCCTGATTGACCACATAGATATAGTCGGATATGCCCATCACCAGCTTCATGTCGTGTTCAATCAGCAGGATGCTGACCCCTTCGTTATCACGCAAATCACAGATCAATCGATCCAGCTCGCGCGTCTCGTTCGGGTTGAGGCCCGCCGCCGGCTCGTCCAGCATCAGTAGCTGCGGCCGCGCCGCCATGCAACGGGCAATTTCCAGCCGCCGCTGCTGGCCATAAGCCAGGTTGTCGGCGGTGCGGTTGGCAAACTCGGTCAGGTTCACCTTTTCCAGCCAGTAATGGGCCCGTGCCAGCCCGTCCCGTTCGGAGCGACGAAAGGCCGGGGTCTTGAACAGACCGGACAAAAAGCCGGTATTGAGATGAAAGTGCTGAGCCACCAGCAGGTTTTCCAGCACCGTCATTTCCTTGAACAGCCGCACATGCTGAAAGGTGCGCACCATGCCACGCCTTGCAATTTTGTGGCCCGGCAGCCCCTGTATGGCCTGGCCCTTGAAGTTGACGGTGCCGCCGCTTGGCCGATAAAAGCCGGACAGACAGTTGAACACAGTGGTTTTGCCGGCGCCGTTGGGGCCGATCACCGAGACGATTTGTCGCTCATCCATGTTGAGCGCGACCTTGTCGACGGCGACCAGGCCGCCGAAACGCATGGTCAGATCGGATACGTTTAACAGGGCCGTCATGATTTCAGCTCCATGTGGGGTCTGTGCATCGGCAGCAGCCCCTGAGGCCGCCAGATCATCATCAATACCATCAGCAGGCCGAACAGCAGCATGCGGTATTCGTTAAACTCCCGGGTCAGCTCCGGCAATATGGTCATGACGATGGCCGCCAGCACCACACCAATCTGCGAGCCCATGCCGCCCAGCACCACTATGGCCAGGATGATGGCCGATTCGATAAACACGAAGGATTCGGGGCTGATAAACCCCTGACGGGCGGCGAAGAAGCTGCCCGCAAAGCCGGCGAAGGCGGCCCCTATGGTAAAGGCGCTGAGCTTGATAAGGGTCGGGTTGAGACCCAGCGAGCGACAGGCAATTTCGTCCTCGCGCAACGCTTCCCAGGCCCGGCCCAGCGGCATGCGCAGCAGACGGTTGATGATGAAGATGGTGAATATCACCAGCAAGAGCGCCAGCAGGTAGAGGAAGATCACCTTGTGGCCCGAGTTGTAGGCGATGTCGAAAAACTGGTGGAAGGTATTGTCGCCCCGTCGCTCGAACTCCAGCCCAAACAGGGTGGGTTTGGGAATGCCGGCGATGCCGTTGGGGCCCCCGGTGAGCTCTGTCATGTTGTTGAGCAGGATACGGATGATCTCGCCGAAGCCCAGGGTAACGATGGCCAGATAGTCGCCGCGCAGCCGCAGCACCGGAAAACCGAGCAAAAAGCCGAACAGCGCCGCCATGCCGCCGGAAATCAGCAGGCAGGTCCAGAAGTCGAGCCCCAGATAGGCGTTGAGCAGGGCATAGCTGTAGGCACCCACCGCATAAAAGGCGACGTAGCCCAGATCCAGCAGCCCGGCCAGGCCCACCACCACGTTCAGCCCCAGCCCCAGCATCACGTAAATCAGGGTCAGGGTGGCCAGATCCACGGCGCCGCGCGATCCCATGAAGGGCCAGATCAGCAAGCCGGCCAGCACCAGCACGGTGACGATGCGATACAGCCAGGGGCGTTCTTCCGGTGCCGGCAGGGCAAAGCCGCTTTTGCGATCCGACAGATATTGAAAGGGCTTGCGCAGTTGGTGCTGAAACAACTGGGCGGCAAACACCAGGCTCGCGCCCAGCAACAGCCACTCCCATGCTGCATCCATGCGGTTACTCACCACCAGTTTGGTGCCGGCGGTTTCCAGCCGAAAACCGAGCAGCCAGCCGGCCAGCAGCAGAAACAGGGCCGCGGCAATCAGTGCAGGTTTTAACTTGCTCATACCTTCTCTACCTCCGGTTTACCCAGAATGCCGGTCGGCATGAACAGCAACACAGCGATCAGCAGCCCGAAGGAGACCACATCCTTGTATTCGGTGCTGAAGTAGGCGCCGGTCATGGCTTCGGTCACCCCCAGCAGGAGACCGCCGATCACGGCACCGGGAATGCTGCCGATGCCGCCCAATACCGCGGCGGTAAAGGCCTTGAGTCCGGCCATGAAGCCGATATAGGGGTTGATAACCCCGTAATAGGAGCCCAGCAAGACGCCGGCCACCGCCGCCAGGGCCGCACCGATGACGAAGGTCAGGGCGATCACCGTGTTGCTGTTGATCCCGAGCAGGTTGGCCATTTTCAGATCTTCGGCACAGGCCCGGCAGGCCCGTCCCATGCGGGAACGGGAGATAAACAGCGACAGCAGTGTCATGGCCACGAAGGTCACAATGAAAATAATCAGCTGCATATAGGATAACGAGGCCTGAAAGCCGCCGTCACCGAAGGTCCAGCCACCGGAGATCAGGCTGGGCATGGCAATATCACGCGAGCCCTGGGACAGGCGCATCATGTTCTGCAGAAAAATCGACATGCCGATGGCGGAGATCAGCGCGATCAACCGTTTGCTGCCGCGCAACGGTCGATAGGCGACCCGCTCGAT
>JBFGZI010000118.1:0-6890 GCA_041586855.1 Oceanisphaera sp.
ACAAGCGCTGCCCTGCGGGTTCGGCTAAACGCGTTTTTCTCTTTGTTGAGAGGGCCTTGCTTAGAATGACTAGGCTACACCCCTCTCGCCGCGATAAAAACGCGTTTAACTCGAACAAAATTTAACCGCGAAAGGTCAACAAACCCTAATGTGGCAGGTATTAATCAGCTCGGTGTTCGTGTCGAGGTGGATAGTTACGTAACAGCTCCGCGACCTGCTGCTCTATGCGTCGGCTGCGCTCGGCACCATTGATGTTCTCGGCGGGAAAGGCCCTGGGGTGTTTGCTGCGCCACAGTACCCTGCCGCTGTGCGGCTCTGTCAGCCACAGCTCGAGTCTCTGCTGCCGCACGGCGCCATAGACCCTTTCCTCATCATCCCATAAGTTCCCATGGCGGGGGAGCATGCGTGGCATTGTGGTCAGCAGCCTGGTTTCCTGCAGTAACTGGTAATGCAGCCATAGCAAGGCCTGATCCGGCGTGGTCAGGCGCAGGCCGCGTGCCGGCAGCATGGCCTGCGTCGCCGTAGCTATGCGGGCGCCATCCAGCGAGTGAACATCGCTGTCCGGCGCCAGCGCCACGCTGGTGAAGCGTTGGAAGTCGGTGTCTTCGGCATAGTCGTAGGGAGCGGCGCAACCGCTCAGCAGCAGGGTCAGGGCGAACAGGCGCAAGATGAACATGAGCAGAACTCCGATCGGGAGTGAGACCTTATTTACTCCCGAACGGGCCGAAAAGGCAAGGGCTGTCGCGGGCTATTCTTTCGCCGTATTGGCACCGGCATCTCGCAAGAAGGAAGAGATGGATTGCTCGCCGAGCAACCGGATATCCACCTGCTGGTGCGGTATCTTGATGTCGTGCTGGCGCAGCCGGGTCAGCAGCAGATTATGCAGTTCGTGGGTCATGGGCATGCGGTGGCTCATGTCTTCCACATAGACCCGTACCTCGTAGACCAGCGCCGAGTCGGTCAGCTCTACCAGGTACACTTCCGGCGCCGGGTTCTCCAGGATCCGGCTGCATTCGCTAATGACTTCGTGGGTGATGCGCCGCACCAGTTCGATGTCGGTATCGAGCCGTACCCGTACCATCAGCCTGACCCGGGTGATGGCATCGGACAGCGACCAGTTGACGAACTGCTCGGTGATGAAGGCCTTGTTGGGCACTATGATTTCGCGTCTGTCCCAGTCCACTATGGTGGTGGCGCGGGTCTTGATCTTGGAGATGCTGCCGGTCAGATCGCGGATGGTGACGGTGTCGCCGATGCGAATCGGTTTTTCAAACAGTATGATCAGGCCGGAAACGAAGTTGGCAAAGATTTCCTGCAGGCCAAAGCCCAGGCCCACCGACAGTGCGGCCACCAGCCACTGGGTCTTGGACCAGTCGATGCCGAGCATGGCGAAGGTGGTGAAGGCGCCGACGATCAGCACCAGATACTTGGAGATGGTGGTAATGGCGAAGCCGGTGCCCGGTGACAGCTCCAGATGCTGCAGCATGCTGAGCTCCATCAGACCCGGCAGGTTGCGGGCGGTGATCGAGGTCAGCACCACGACGAACAGCGCAATCACCAGATCCTTGAGCGAAATGGGCACCAGGGTATCTTCCCCGGCCAGGCTGCTGGACACCTGCCACACCTCTATGCTGTCGAGGAAGCTGAAGGCGGTATTGATCTCGGACCACAGCAGCATCAGGCTGAGCAGGTAGCCCAGCATCAGCGCCGAACGCAGCAGCCCCAGTGACTGGGCGCTGATGATGTCCAGATCCACCTCGGCCACGGCGGCGGCTTCCGCCTCGGGGCTGGTCGGGGGCTCGGTGGGATCTTCCTTTTCCTTGCGCTGGGCCAGTATTTCGGCCCGTCGGGCCTTGGCCCGATCGAAGGCCAGCCGCCGGCGCTGGATCAGCATCCAGCGACGCACCAGGTTGTAGAACATCAGAAAGCCCATGCCTATCAGCACCGAGATTTCCAGCTGGCGCAGCAGAGTATGAGCGGTGAACAGATAGCCCATTATGGTGGCGACCAGGGCCAGCAGGGGCGCTATGATCAGCAGCCCCCACAGTATATGGTTCACCAGGGTCAGCTGTTCCTGCCGGGGCGGCGAGACCAGCAGCGGCAGATCTTCCCGATACAGGCGCCAGGAAAACAGACTGGTCAGCAGGCAGATCACCACAAAACTGAGCCGACCCAGGGTGTCATAGAGGGAGTACTCCCGATATGCATCGGCGACATAAAACAGCAGCAAGGCGGGCAGCAGCGCCAGCATCAGGGCCTGGAACTGGCGCCAGACCCGGCGCACCCGCTCATGGGGCAGGTTGAAGTGCACTATCAGTAGCCCTTTGCTCATCATCAGATGGCCGACGAACAGCAGAATGAACACCGGCAGCATCAGCTGATGCAAGGCATCCGCCAGGGCCACCACCACCTGCGGTGCCCAGGGCGAGTCGACGGCGTTACCGAGCAGCGACAGCAAGGCCGGTATCGGCAAGGCGGTCAGCAGACTCAGCAGCAGGGTATTGAAGGTGTAGTCGTATCTGTCCTGGGTCACCTTGCCGATATGGGGGCTGATTTTTTCCAGATAGGCGCGCAGGCTACGGCGGCTCAGGATCCACAGATAGACCACCAGCAGCGAGCTGAGACCATAGAGGGTCAGGCTGGCACCCCCTTGCTGCAGCAGTGTCTGGGGCAGGGCGGTCCAGGTCGAGAGGGTCAGTAGCCAACCCAGGGTTTCCATCAGTGCCGCCGGAAACTGGGTGCCGATGGGACGCAAGTCCGGCAGCCAGAACAGGCGTTCGTCGGTGAGGGCGCGAATTTCCTGCAGCTGGCTGTTTTGCCGGCTGTAGGCGACTTTCAGACGGGTTTGTTCATGGATCTGATTGTCGGTGGCACTGATCAGCCGTTCCAGCAGCCGACGCTGGGTGGCCAGTAGCTCGTCGATCTGCATCCGTTGCTGCGGGGTGATCCCCTGGGCCTTGTCGCTCAGTAATAACTCGGTGCGGTAGCTGCTGTTTCTCAGATTATCGAGCGATTCCTGATAGCCATATTTGTCGACCCGGCTTTGTACGATACGGGCCTCGAGCTGAGGCAGGGAATAGGGGGGAGGCAACTCGCTCAGGCGGGTACGCAGGTTTTCGCCGAAACCGCGGCTGACCTGCAACCACTCCAGCTGTTCCTTGAGGTTGACCTTCATGTCAGCCAGTTGGGAGGCGGCCCGCTCTACTGCCTGATATTCCAGCTGCAGCGATTCCACTTCCCGGCTTTTTTCACTCAGCAGCCCGGACAGACGCTGGTTGGCCGCCTGTTGTTCGGCCAGCAGCAGGGAGTCGGTTTCCACTTCATCCAGCAGCCGATCACTTTCGGCAATGGCCGCTTCCGTGGTGGCGCGGCGTAATTCGTTCTGGCGATTCTGCAGGGCGTCTATGGTGACGTCCAGATCCTGTATCTGGCGTTGCAGAATATCCAGCTTCAGCCGGTTGATGCTGTCTCTGTTACCGGAAGACAGCTGTTCCAGTTCCAGCGACTGGATCCGGCGCTGCAGGTTCTGCTCGCGCGCCATGGCGAGGATGCGAGTGGCCGTTTGCTGCCTGCCCTGAGCCTCGGCAAATTGCAGTTTATCCAGGGATTGCTGGGTGTTACGCAGTTGCTGGCGCAGATCGTCGAGCAGGTCGTGCAGGCCGCTGTTGCTCAGTTCCTGCAAATTGAGGGCATTGGTCAGCTCTTCACGCTGGCGCCTGAGTTCGAGTCGCCGGGCCTGCACATCCACCAGTGTCTGTTGCACGCCTTCTTCATCCAGCTGGGGAATATCACCGGTATCCGTCGGCTTGAGTCTGGCCTGCTGTCGTTCCAGCTTCTTGAACTCGGCCGGATATTCATCCATGAATTTCTTGAGATCTTTGGCCTGTTGTTGATAACGATCGCCTTCGCGCACCAGCTGCAGAGCCTGATTATAATCGTTGCGCAGCTTCTTCAGCTCGGGTTTATCGCCCTCGGGTACTTCCGACAGCAGGGCTTCGATATCGGCAACGCTCTGATCGGCCAGCAGCGGGACGGGGAGCAGTAAGGCTAACAACAACAGGATGGGCGCAAACACGGTTGGCTCTCAACAAAAAGAAAATTCAGGCCGCGGCCACCGACTCGGACCGCGGCTATTCAGGTTAATCCTGATTCAGTCTGCCGAACTCGGTTCCCATACGAGTAGGGGTGCCGGGCAGCAGGCTTTCAGACAGTGTAACTTTGCCGGGAGCAAACAAACAGACCACTGTGCTGCCCAGTTTGAAGCGGCCCATTTCGTCGCCCTTGGCCAGACGGGGGGCGGTGGCAGGGTCGTAATCCCAGCGCTGAATCCGCTTGCCGGTAGGCGGTGTTACTGTGCCAGCCCAGACGGTTTCGATGCTGGCAACGATGGTTGCCCCCACCAGTACCAGCGCCATGGGACCGGCGGGAGTATCGAAAATACACACCACCCGCTCGTTGCGGGCAAACAGCTCGGGCACGCGGGAGGCGGTCAGCGGGTTGACCGAAAACAGTTCGCCGGGCACGTAAATCATGGTTTTCAGCACGCCGTCGACCGGCATGTGAATGCGGTGATAATCCTTGGGCGCCAGATAGATGGTGGCGAAATCGCCACCCATGAAGGGCTCGGCCAGCGCCTTGTCGCCACCCAGCAAGGTACGGGCGCTGTAATCGTGGCCCTTGGCCTGGATGATGCGACCCTGAGAGATGGGCGCGAGCTGGCTGATGGCGCCGTCTACCGGCATGGCGAGCACTTCGTTGCCGTCCACCAGCGGGCGGGCGTCTTCCTTCAGGGCGCGGGTAAAGAAGTCGTTGAAGCTGGCGTAGTGGGCCGGATCTTCATACCGGGCTTCGCTCATGTCTACCCGGTACTGGCGGATGAAGCGACGGATCAGCCACTGACTGAATTTGCCGCCTTCCATCGCGGCCAGACGGCCAACGAGGCGGGACAACAGATGCTTGGGAAGCAGGTATTGCAGCAGAATTTTCAAATGGTCTGTCATGATGGTTCCGAAAAATGACGGGGATGATAATCAGGCGTCGGGATGATGGCGACTGGGTTTGTCGGCCATGGCATCCATGATGCGCATGTAACTCTCGAAGCGTTCGGGATGAATGCGTCCCTCTTCTTTCGCTTGCTGCAGCAGGCAGCCGGGGTCGGTACGGTGCTTGCAGTCGCGAAAGCGGCAACCGCCGAGGTACTCCCGAAACTCGCGGAAACACCAGGCCACCCGTTCCGGGGCCAGGTGCCACAACGAGAATTCACGAATACCGGGCGAGTCGATCAGCGAGCCGCCGGAGGGGAAGTGGTAGAGGCGGGCCGTGGTGGTGGTGTGCTGGCCCAGGCCGGAGTTGTCGGACACGGCACCGGTGACGGCTTCCACTTCGGGCATGACCGCATTGACCAGCGAGGATTTACCCACGCCGGACTGACCGACGAAGATGCTGGTGTGATCTTTAAAGGCGTTTTTGAGTTCGGTCAGGCCTTCGCCGGTATCGCAACTGACCAGCAGCACCTGATAACCGATATCACGATAACGCTGCAGCGCCTGTTCGGCCTGTTGGCGTTGTTCCGTGCTGAGCAGGTCGACCTTGTTCAGCACTATCATGGGCGGCATCTCGACGTCTTCGGCCGCCACCAGGTAGCGATCGATGACGTGACAGCTCAGCTCGGGCAGCACCGAGGACACCAGTACTATCTGACTGATATTGGCGGCGACCGGCTTGATGCCGTCGTAGAAGTCGGGACGAGTCAGTACGGTTTGCCGGGGGTGTACCGCTTCCACCACGCCACTGATGCCCTGGCTGGTATCGAGACCCGGGCGCCAGACCACTTTATCGCCGGTGACCAGCGACGACAGGGTGCGGCGCATATTGCAGCGATGGATCTGTTGTTCACTGTCCTCGATGTCCGCATGTTGACCGAACCGGCTGATCACCAGCCCATCCTGCTGGGGGCCGAGCTGGCTGTCATCTATGGTATCTGCGGGCTTGCGCTTGAGACGACGGCTGTGATTATCACTGACCCGCCGCTTCTGGCCTTTGCTGAGTTTTCTTCTCTTGGTCACGATATCCTCGAACCTGCTTTCATTGCCGGCTATGATACACTTTCCCGTTGGAACTTGTCCCTAATTGCCACCGAGCTTCGAGAGATAACATGAGCCAAAATGCAGAAAATCTGGTCTGGATCGATCTGGAGATGACCGGCCTGGAGCCGGATGAACACAAGATCATCGAAATCGCCAGCATCATTACCGACAAAGAGCTGAATATACTGGCCGAAGGGCCTGTACTGGCCATTCATCAGAACGAGGCCGAACTGGCCAAGATGGACGAGTGGAACGTGCGTACCCATACCGGTTCCGGGCTGGTGGCGCGGGTACAGGCGAGCAAGGTGACCGAGGAAGAGGCGGTAGCGCAGACGCTGGCGTTTTTGCGTGAATGGGTACCGGAACAGACATCGCCGCTGTGTGGCAACTCCATCGGTCAGGACCGGCGTTTTCTGGTTCGGCATATGCCGACGCTGGAAGCCTTCTTCCATTACCGCAATGTGGATGTCAGCACCGTCAAGGAGCTGGTGCGTCGCTGGCAGCCGGCGTTACTGGAGCAATTCACCAAAAAAGGCACCCATCAGGCACTGGATGATATTCGCGAGTCCATCGCCGAACTGCAGTTCTACCGGGAGAGGGTGTTCAAGATATAAGCGGATTTTACTCTTTTGCCGATGTTTTCGCCAAACGGAAAGCAAGTGAGAAAAAATTCTTGCATTCGATTAATCGGCTCGTATAATTCGCCTCCCGTAGCCAGTCGCAATTGTGAAGCAAGCCGCTGATTACTACAGGTTAAACCAGAGTGCGGGAATAGCTCAGCTGATAGAGCTTAACCTTGCTGAA
>JBFGZI010000119.1:0-6880 GCA_041586855.1 Oceanisphaera sp.
ATTCAATTTTCTTTAAGCCGTCAACCATAGAGATATTTTCGTGGCCAAACAGATTCAAGCAATTCGTGGAATGAACGACTGCCTGCCGGAACAGACCCCGGCCTGGCAACAGGCAGAAGCGGTACTGCGTGACCTTATGCGTGCCTATGGTTACGCCGAAGTGCGCATGCCCATCATGGAAGTCACCGGCCTGTTCAAGCGGGCCATCGGCGAAGTCACCGACGTGGTCGAAAAGGAAATGTATACCTTCGACGACCGCAACGGCGACAGCATGACCCTGAGACCGGAAGGCACCGCCGGCTGCGTGCGCGCCGGTATCGAACACGGCCTGCTCTACAACCAGGAACGCCGCATGTGGTACATGGGCCCCATGTTCCGCTACGAGCGTCCCCAGAAGGGCCGTTATCGTCAGTTCCATCAGTTTGGGGTCGAAGTCTTCGGCCTGCAGGGGCCCGACATCGACGCCGAACTGATCATGCTCACCGCCCGGCTGTGGAAGACGCTTGGCGTCAGCGAGCATCTGGTGCTGCAGCTGAACAGCCTGGGTCAGCCCGAAGAGCGGGCCGAATACCGCCAGGCCCTGGTGGCTTATCTGGAGCAGCACAAGGACAAGCTGGATGAAGACAGTCAGCGCCGCCTGTATACCAACCCCCTACGGGTGCTGGACAGCAAGAACTCGGAAGTTCAGGCGCTGCTGCAGGACGCGCCGGTACTCGGCGACTACTTCGGCGAGCAGACCCGGGCTCATTTCGAGGGACTGAAGGCGCTGCTGACATCAGCCGGCATCGGCTTCGAAATCAACCCCCGTCTGGTGCGTGGTCTGGACTATTACAACCTGACAGTGTTCGAATGGGTCACCGAGAGTCTGGGTGCCCAGGGCACCGTCTGTGGCGGTGGTCGTTACGATGGTCTGGTCGAGCAGCTGGGTGGCCAGGCCACGCCCGCCGTCGGTTTTGCCATGGGCATGGAACGACTGGTTCTGCTGCTGGACACCCTCAACCAGGTTGAAGCACAGCCGGCGCTGGCCGATGTGTATCTGGCAATGATGGGCGACAACAGTCAGGCGGCGGGTTTTGCCCTGGCCGAGCAGCTGCGTGATCAGCTGCCGGGCCTACGGGTGATGAGCCACTGTGGCGGCGGTAACTTCAAGAAGCAGCTGAAGCGGGCCGACAAGAGCGGGGCGGGTATTGCCCTGATCCTGGGTGAAGATGAAATTGCCCGGGGTGAAGTGACGGTCAAGTATCTGCGCGGCCAGGGCGAGCAACAGACCCTGGCGGTTAACGACATGATTGAACAGCTCAAGAAGGGGATCTAAGTGGATATCAACAGCACGGAAGAGCAGCAGCTGGAAACCCTCAAGCGCTGGTGGATGGAGTATGGCAAGTCCATCATCCTGGGCGCCGTGATTGGCCTGGGTGGTTTGTTTGGCTGGCGTTATTACCAGAGTCATCAGATTGAGACGCGTGCCGCCGGTGCCGAGGCTTTCGCTCAGATAAGTGAGCAACTGGCGACTAAAGGTCCCGCAGTCTTCGACGAGACGGCCACTTTTGTCGAGCAGAATCAGGGTAATAACTACGGTGAGCTGGCGGCGCTGCTGCTGGCGGCCGAGGCGGTGAAGGTCAACGATCTTGAACTGGCTCAACAACAGCTGGAGCTGGCCCTGGACGGCACCCAGGATGCAGCCCTGAGAGATACCATACGTCTGCGTCTGGCCCGGGTATTACTGGCGCAGAACGAGCTGGCCGGGGCCCAGTCCCATATTGACGCCATCAAGGCCGACGCCTTCGGTGCCCAGCGCAGCGAAATTCAGGGCGACCTCTTTATGGCCGAAGGCAACGCCGATGCGGCCCGTGACGCCTATCGTGCGGCGCTGGATGCGGGCGGCCTGACCAATAATCCGGGTCTGCAGCTGAAACTCGACAACCTGGCGGTGTCTGCTGAACTGGGTGACGAGGAATGAGCATGCGTAAACCCTTGACCCTGATGTTGCCCCTGGTGTTGGGGTTGGGCCTGACCGCCTGTTCCAGCCAGCCAGAAGTTGTACCGGCAAATCCCTTGCCGGATGTCAGGAATACCCTGGATACCAAGCCACGCTGGTCGACCTCGGTCGGCAATGGCGTCGGCGATTTCTATTCCCAGCTGAGCCCCGTGGTCGACGGAGAGCGGGTGTTCGCCGCCTCCCGGGACGGCGTGCTGGCCGCTTACGCGAGCGACAGCGGTGATCGACAGTGGCAGCTGCGACTGGACAAGCTGGACATCAACGACAACCAGCGCAGCCCACGTATTTCCGGTGGACTGACCGCCGCCTACGGCAACCTCTATTTCGGCTCCGAGAACGGTATCGTCTATGCGGTATCACAGTCTGACGGCAAGTTGCTCTGGACTCGCGAGGTGCCCGGTGAGGTGCTGGCCGCCCCGGCGGTGGACGAAGGTAAGGTGGTGGTGCATACCGGCGCCGGCAATCTGGTGGCGCTGGATGCGGTCAGCGGCGAACAGCAGTGGCAGCTGCGTAACGAACAGCCCAGCCTGACCTTGCGCAGCATGGCTACGCCGGTCACGGTAGGCGGTGCCGTGCTCTACGGCCGGGCCGACGGCCGCCTGGGGGTGGCGCTGCTGGCCAATGGACAGCCGGTACGCGATACCCGTATCGCCAGCCCTCGTGGTGCTACCGAGCTGGAACGCATGGTCGATGTGGCCGCGAAACCGGTGATTCTGGGCGATATCCTGTTCACTATCGCTTATAATGGCCAATTGACCGCCCATCAGCTGATTTCGGGGCAGGAATTGTGGAAGCGCCAGTACCAGGGCTCTCAGGATCTGAGTACCGATGGTCGCCAGCTCTATATCAGCGACAGCCGCAGTCATCTGTTTGCGGTGGATGCGCGCAGTGGCATGGAGCTATGGTCGAATACCGAGCTGGAAAATCGCCAGCTGACAGCCTCGACCGTGTTCGGTGATTATCTGGTGGCAGGCGACGGTGAGGGTTATCTGTACTGGTTTGATCGTCAAAGCGGCGTGCTCAAATCGTTGCAGCGTATCGACAACAAGGGGCTCTATGTAGCTCCTGTCGTGGCCGGCGATACCCTTTATGTGCAAAGCCGCGGCGGAGATCTGGTGGCCATCGGCCAGCCTTGATCCCGGCGGACGTGACACACCGGCTCCTGATCTCGGATCAGGAGCCGTTATTGTTTTTTGGAGACTGATTTTATGATGCCAGTAGTGGCTCTGGTGGGCCGCCCCAATGTGGGCAAATCCACCCTGTTTAACCGCCTGACCCGCACCCGTGATGCGCTGGTGGCGAACTTTCCCGGCCTGACCCGGGACCGTAAATACGGCCAGGCCAAGATTGGCGAGCTGGAATTTATCGTGGTCGACACCGGTGGTATCGACGGCACCGAAGAAGGCATAGAGCTGAAAATGGCCGAGCAGTCGCTGGCGGCCATCGACGAAGCAGATGTGGTGCTGTTCATGGTCGATGCCCGTGCCGGCCTGACCACGGCCGATGAAGCTATCGCCGCCCACTTGCGTCGTTGTCAGAAAGATACCCTGCTGGTGGTGAATAAAACGGACGGTATCGACGCCGATTCCGCCGTCAGCGAATTTTATCAGCTGGGCCTGGGCGAGCTCTACCCCATCGCTGCCTCCCACGGTCGAGGCGTGTTAAGCCTGCTGGAAACGGCATTGGCTCCCCAGCTCGAAGAACTGGCCGCTGAAGCGGAAGCCCGAGCCACTGCCGAAGCAGAAGCCGAAGCGGACAATGCCGAAGCCGATGAATTCGATTTCGATCAGCTGGACTTCGACGGCGACGACATCGATAGCGTCATCGAGGCGATGGACAAGATTGACGAAGCAGAGGCGGTGCCGTTCGAAGATTTGCCGATCAAACTGGCCATCGTCGGTCGCCCCAACGTGGGCAAATCCACTCTGACCAACCGTATTCTCGGTGAAGACAGGGTCGTGGTGTACGACATGCCGGGCACCACGCGTGATTCCGTTTATATTCCGATGAAGCGGGACGATCAGGACTATATCCTGATCGATACCGCCGGGGTGCGTCGCCGGGGCAAGGTTCATGAGACCGTCGAAAAATTTTCGGTGATCAAGACCCTGCAGGCGATAGAAGACGCCAACGTGGTGTTGCTGGTGCTGGACGCCCACGAGGGGATTTCCGATCAGGATCTCAGCCTGCTGGGCTTCGTGCTCAACGCCGGTCGCAGTATAGTGCTGGCGGTCAACAAGTGGGATGGCCTGAATCAGGACGTGAAGGAAGAGATCAAGCGCGAGCTGGACCGTCGCCTCGGCTTTATCGACTTTGCCCGTCTGCACTTTATCTCGGCGCTGCATGGCAGCGGTGTAGGCAACCTGTATGGCTCCGTAGTGGAGGCCTATCAATCGGCTACCAAGCGGGTCAACACCTCCATGTTGACTCGTATCATGATGATGGCCCAGGACGATCACCAGCCGCCGCTGGTACGGGGTCGCCGGGTCAAGCTCAAGTACGCCCATGCGGGGGGCTACAATCCGCCGCGCATCATAGTGCATGGCAATCAGGTCAAGGATCTGCCGGAGTCCTACAAGCGTTACCTGATCAACTATTTCCGTCGCTCCTTGCAGGTGATGGGCACCCCGATCCGGGTCGAGTTCAATGAAGGTGCCAACCCCTTTGAGGGCATCAAGAACAAGCTGACCGAAACCCAGATACGTAAACGTAAACGCATGATGCGTTTCAACAAGAAAAAATAACCCTTCAAACGCCGGCCCAGCCGGCGTTTTTTATTAGAGACACTCTCGATGGTATCTTGATGCCATCGGTCAAAGGGCCCGCTCCTCCGACCCGCTCAAGCACTTCCTTGTGACGCTCGGCACATGACATCCCTGTCATGTGATGCTCGGTGGAGCAGATCCCTTTGTCCTCCTTGATGCTGCAGAGTCGCCTGCTGGCGCTGTCTTCGGGCAACTCGGTGTTCAAGAAGAGGCAGCAGAGAACGGCTCCCACGACCGTGACATGCCATGGATGGCATGTCCGAGCTTTACATGGATGTACTCGTAGCGTGTCGTGGGAGGTGTCTGTGTTGCCTCTGAAGTGCAGGTCAACAGGCCTTAATTAAACAAGTATCGTCTGCAGATACCGGCCTCACTCCTCACGTAAAGTTCCTGGTCTAGTATGGATAGCAGGGGCCGCGGGAGCCTTTATGGATAAAAAGGAGAGGGTATGTATAAATCAATGTTGGTGGCGGTGGACGGTTCTGAACACGGCAGAAAGGCGCTGACACTGGCCTGCCACCTGGCTCGTGAGGACGATGCTGAGGTGCATATTCTGCATGTACCCGAAGTCTTGCCGCATGAAGCGACCCTGATCTGGGGCATAGGCGCTGTTACCATCAAGGATGAAGACAAGGAGATGGAAGCGGCCGGGAAAAAAATTATCGACGGAGCCGAGGCCGAAGCTCGAAAACTCGGTGCGACCCATGTCCAGACTCATATAGCGCGGGGTGAGCCGGCGCGTGCCATTATACAGCAGGCGAAGGAACTTGGTGTCGATGTGATAGTGATGGGCTGTCGTGGGCTGGGTGATCTGACGGGGCTGATGATGGGCAGCGTATCTCACAAGGTGAGTCACGGTGCCAAGTGTGGCGTTATTACAGTACGTTAATGATCAATATTTGATATGGAGTATCGGTGCGAGGTGACGGCGGCGTCAGGCCGCCGACTTGCTGTCGACTGGGGTCAGAAAATAGGCATTGTTACGGCGCAGTATCTTGCGGCGAACATCCTGCAGCAGTATCTTGCGGCGGTGAGACCAACTTGCCGGCTTGCGCTGTTTCAATACGGCGCGTCTTCGTTTCAACATGATTGTGAATTCCTTTTTTAATCGATACCGCTGGCGGCGACATACATGAGATGCCGTCGGCAATATGCTGCGGCGTTATCAACACGATAACGCATTATGACTGACTTGATATCAGGTTGCGCCGCCCGGGTAAAGTGACATTATTGTTAACTTTCCGGTTCTGCCGGTAAGTTCTCATGCTGGGCGGTCAGGCCCGGGTCTGTGCCCGGCTTGTCTTGCCACAGCAGGCTCTGGTAATACTGGCGGATATTGTTAACAAATTGCTGTGTCTCCCGGCCCCGGGCATAACCGTAGCGGGTTTTTTTGTACCACTTGGGCTGATGTAGTAGCGGAAGATTTTCCTTTACGGCGGTCCAGGAGTCGGGATCCTGCTCGCGTAGTCTGGTCAGTCGGCGGGCATCCAGCAGATGGCCCAGACCGATATTGTAGGCGGCCAGCGCAAACCATATACGCTCACCTTCGGGAATCGCGTCCGGCAGTCGCTCCATCAGCGACGTCAGGTAACGGGCGCCGCCACTAATGCTTTGCTCCGGGTCCAATCGGTCTTTGACACCAACCTGTTTGGCGGTGTCTTCGGTCAGCATCATCATGCCGCGCACGCCGGTATAGGAACGGGCTTGCGGGTCCCAATGCGATTCCTGATAGCTGACGGCCGCCAGCAGACGCCAGTCCAGCTCCCCCGCATAACGTTCAAACAACGGCTGGTAATTGGGCAGTATGGTTTCCGTTCGGCGCAAAAAGGTGCGGGTATCGACGTAATCGAAGCTTTGCACATGGCCGAAGTATTTTTCATTCAGTCGCGCCAGGGTGCCGGCGCCCTGTTGCCGATCGAAAAAGGTCAGCATCTGGCCGAGCAGGCTATCGTCGGCACGTCGGTCCAGCATCCAGGCTACCGGCAGGGATTCGTCCAGGGTAAAGGCCGCGTCGATATTGGGATAATAGCGCTGGGTGCGGGCCAGCATGACATCGGCAATCAGGGTATGGTCGGCTCGGCCTTCGGCGACCTGGCGCAGCAGATCTTCTTCATCC
>JBFGZI010000120.1:0-6872 GCA_041586855.1 Oceanisphaera sp.
ATCTCAGTCTTAACCTGCAACCCAAGGCCAGCCGGGATCGGTTTCTCGGCCTAAACTAATCATAATGACCCATAAACAAGGAACGGCTATGTTCAAATTGATTCTCTCGGCTCTGGTATTGCTGTTTTCATTGCACAGCCAAGCCACCGAAACCCGGGTAGGCAACTGGACCGTGCATTACAGCGCCTTGCCCTCCACCTTTCTCACCCCCGAGGTGGCACGTAGCTATCAGATAGAACGTAGCCGCTATAACGGTATCCTGAATATCGCGATACACGATAAAGACGGTAAATCCCTGCAGGTCAATCTCAGCGGCCAGGGCAAGACCCTGATCGGGACAGTCCGCAAGCTGGAATTCCAGACGGTGCGGGAAGGCGACGCCATCTACTACATCGCCGAATACCCTTACCGCAACGAAGACAACGTGCTGTTCACCATCGACATTCAAAGCCCGACCCAGGGTGGCGAATTCTCCTTCCGCCACACCTTCTATACCGACTGAGGATATGACGTAAAGGGTGAGGAGTAAGGGGTGAGGAGCCCCTCACTCCATACCCTTCACACCTCACGTTTCACTCCTCACATCTTTCCGTCACGGTGGTATCATGCCCGCCAGCGGTATTCCACAGGAGCGAAAGATGACTCAACAAATCGTACTGGCCTCCGGCAACGCCAAAAAAGTTGCCGAACTGCAAAGCCTGCTCGGTGAGCTGGGCATGACGGTGATCCCCCAGACCGAACTGGCCGTGAGCGACGCCGATGAAACCGGTACCACCTTCGTGGAAAACGCCATCATCAAGGCTCGCCATGCGGCGGCCGAGACCGGACTGCCGGCCATCGCCGACGACTCCGGACTCGCAGTAGATGCACTAGACGGACGCCCCGGCGTCTATTCTGCCCGCTTTGCCGGCGTTGGCGCCAGCGACCGGCAGAACCTGGAGCTGCTGCTGTCCGAACTGAAGGATGTTCCCGCCGAACAACGCCAGGCCACCTTCTGGTGTGTGCTGGTCTATATGCGCCATGCAAACGATCCCACTCCGCTTATCTGCTGCGGCTCCTGGCAGGGCAGCATCACCGAACAGCCTCAGGGTGAGCAGGGCTTCGGCTACGACCCCGTCTTCTTCGTACCCGAAGCCGGTAAAACCTCCGCCGAACTCGGCGCCGCCGAGAAAAACCGCCTCAGCCACCGCGGCAAGGCCCTGCGCCAGCTGCTGAGCCTGCTGCAGGAGCAACAAGCCTGATGCTGCAATTACCGCCGCTCAGCCTCTATATCCATATTCCCTGGTGTGTGCAGAAGTGTCCCTACTGCGACTTCAACTCCCACGCCATGAAAGACACCATTCCCGAGCAGGCCTATATCACGGCACTGCTGGATGACCTGCGTCAGGATCTGCACCTGGCCCAGGGCCGTGCGCTGCACAGCATCTTTATCGGCGGCGGCACGCCCAGCCTGCTGACCCCCGAAGCCATCGGCCAGCTACTGAGCGGCGTACAACAGCTGATCCCCTTTCGCGACCAAATCGAAATCACCCTGGAAGCCAACCCGGGCACGGTGGAGGCCGGCCGCTTCGCCGGTTTCAAGGCCGCCGGCGTCAACCGTATCTCCATCGGCATTCAGAGCTTTCAGTCCGAACAATTGCGCCGCCTGGGCCGTATCCACGATCCGGAGCAGGCCCGCTTTGCCGCCCGAGAAGCCGCCAGCGTGGGCCTGAACAGCTTCAATCTGGATCTGATGCACGGTCTGCCCGAGCAGAGCCTGAGTGACGCCCTGTCGGATCTGGAGCAGGCCATCGCCCTGGCGCCGCCGCACCTGTCCTGGTATCAGCTCACCATAGAGCCCAACACCCCCTTCGCCTCGCGCCCGCCGGCGCTGCCGGAAGACGAGGTGCTGGCCGATATTTACGATCAGGGCCACGAACTGCTGCTGGCGAACGGCTACCATCAGTACGAGATATCCGCCTACGCCAAACCGGGCCATGAAGCGCAGCACAATCTCAACTACTGGCGCTTCGGCGACTATCTGGGCATCGGTTGTGGCGCCCACGGCAAAATTACCCTGCCGCTCGAAGGCAAGTTGGTGCGCACCGTCAAGGTCAAGCATCCCAAGGGCTATCTGGAGCCGGGACGACCCTACCTGGATCAATACTGGCCCATAGCGGCGCAGGAACTGTCGCTGGAATACTTCATGAACCGGTTGCGGCTGTTCGAGCCCATTCCTCAGCATGAATTCCAGGAGCTGACCGGGCTGTCTGCCACCCAGCTGCAGGCCCCGCTGGCAGAGGCGCTACGGCTGGATTTGCTGGCGGACGATGGTGAAAACTGGCAGGTGACGCCTCTGGGTCGACGCTTTCTTAACCGACTGCTCGATTTGTTTATTACCGACTGATGCAGGTAAACTTGCCGTTATTACAGCCTTCACTCTGCGGGCCGGAGCCTTATGTCATCACTGGTTTACGAATATCCTCTCAATGAAAAGTGTCGCAACTATTTGCGCCTCAACGAGCTGCTGCAGCAAATTCACCAGTGCCGCAGCCTGACCGCCGGCGGCCAGACCATAGCGCTGTTCAAGGCGCTGCTGGATATCATGGAGCTGCTGGAACGCTGTGATGTCCGTACCGATCTGGCCAGGGATCTGGATATCCAGAAAAACAAGCTGGCCGCCTGGGCCCAGGCGCCCGGTGTCGACGCCGCCGCCCTGGCCCAGCTGGAACAGCAACTGGCCAGCCTGAGCCAGCAGTTGCCCCGGGCTGCCCGTCTGGGTCAGTTGCTGCGCGAAGACAAGCTGCTGTCGACCGTGCGCAGTCGCTTCGCCATTCCCGGTGGCCTCTGCGCCTTCGACGTTCCCCAGCTGCATTACTGGCTGCATCAACCCGTCATCAACCAGCAGCAGGATATCGACGGCTGGCTGGCACAACTGCAGCTGCTGCAGCAGGGGCTGGAGCTGCTGCTTACCCTGTGGCGGGAAGTCGGCCAGTTCAGGCCCCAGCAGGCTGGCAATGGTTTTTTTCAGGACAATGCCGAACAGACCGAGATGATCCGCCTGCGCCTGCCGACAGAACTGGCCGCCTACCCGGTGGTCAGCGGCAACAAATATCGCTATACCATTCGCTTCATGCCGGTCGGCAACACCGAGATCGGTAATATCGACTTTGAACTGGCCAATATCAAATGAGCAAAATCACCACAGTACCCTGCCCCCACTGTAAAACTCCCGTAGAATGGGGCGAACAAAGCCCCTTCCGTCCCTTCTGCAGCAAACGCTGCCAGCTGATTGATCTGGGCGAGTGGGCCGACGAAGAAAAGCGCATTCCCGGAGATCCGGCCTGGCTTCCGGATCAGGATGATGAAAATGAGTACTGAGACTCTCAAGAAGTCGGTGCTGGTGGCCGTAGGCGTGATTGAAAATACCGATGGCGAGATTTTTATCTGCCGCCGTGGCGCCAGCCAGCATCAGGGTGACAAGTGGGAGTTTCCCGGTGGCAAGGTCGAGGCCGGCGAAACCGTGGCCCTGGCCCTGGCCCGGGAGCTGGAAGAAGAAATCGGCATTCGGGTGAGCGAATGCCATTCCTTCATGCGCATCGAGCACGACTACGGCGACAAGCAGGTCACGCTGGATATTCGCAAGGTCACCGCTTTTAGCGGCGAGCCCCGGGGCCTCGAAGGCCAGCCCAGCCGCTGGGTGCCGGTCACCGAGCTGCACCAGTACGACTTTCCCGCCGCCAACAGCCCGATAGTCGAGAAATTGCAAAAAGCATGTGAGGAGTGAGGAGTGAGGTGCCATGTTTCTCCTCACGCCTTACCCCTCACCCCTCACGCTTTTTATTCGATTTCCAGACTGTCCACTCGTTGCAGGCCGCGGGGCAGCAGGGCGCCGCGGCGACCGCGCTCACTCTGGTAATGGGCCAGATCGGCGGGCTTCAGGGTCAGCTTGCGCTTGCCCGCATGCAGGGTAACGCTGGCCCCTTCCGGTACCACTACCAACTGCTTGATGAAGTCTTCCCGCGCCTGCACCCTGGCACCGGGAATACCGATGATCTTGTTGCCCTTGCCCTTGCCCAGCAATGGCAGATCCTTCAGCGGAAACAGCAACATACGGCCCTCGTTGGTCACCGCCAGGCATTGGCTGCTGTCCAGTTGCTCTATAGCCACGGGTTTCAGCACCACACCGCCTGCGGGCACCGTCAGTAGCGCCTTGCCGTTCTTGTTGCGGCTGACCATATCACCGAAGCGACAGACGAAACCGTAACCGGCGTCGGACGCCATAAGGAACAATCGCTCGTCGTCGCCCATCAGCACGAAGCAGGCCTGCTCGCCCGGGCTCAGGCTGCAGCGGCCGGTCAGTGGCTCACCCTGGCCCCGGGCCGAGGGCAGGCTGTGGGCATCCTGGCCGTAGGCCCGGCCGATATTGGATAGAAACACCGCCATCTGGTTGCTGCGCCCGGAGGCCGCATCCAGGAAGCTGTCGCCCGCCTTGTAGTTCAGGGTGGCGCCGTCCACATCCTGGCCCTTGGCCGAACGGATCCAGCCCTTGTCCGACAGCACCACCGTCACCGGCTCGCTCGGGATCAGCTCTTTCTCGCTCAGGGCGCGGGCTTCTTCCCGCTCCACCAGCGGTGACAGTCTGTCGTCACCGTATTTTTCTGCGTCGGCCAGTATCTCTTTTTTGATCAAGGTATTGAGTCGACGCTCCGAGCCCAGCAACAGCGTCAGCTTGTCGCGCTCGGCGGCCAGCTCGTCCTGTTCGCCGCGTATCTTCACTTCTTCCAGCTTGGCCAGATGACGCAGTTTCAATTCCAGTATGGCTTCGGCCTGGATCTCGGTGAGCTCGAAACGGGCCATCAGCACCGGCTTGGGCTCATCCTCACTGCGGATGATCTCGATCACCTCGTCGATATTGAGGAAGGCGATCAGCAGACCGGCCAGGATATGCAGCCGGGCCTCGACCTTGTCCAGCCGGTATTGCAGACGGTTGCGCACCGTTTGCCGGCGGAACTGAAGCCATTCACCCAGGATCATATCCAGACTTTTCACCTGGGGCCGGCTGTCCAGCCCCAGCATATTCAGGTTGACCCTATAGCTCTTCTCCAGATCCGTGCTGGCAAACAGGTGCTGCATCAGCTGATCCACGTCCACCCGATTGGATCGGGGGATGATCACCAGCCGGGTCGGGTTTTCGTGATCCGCCTCGTCGCGCAGATCCGCCACCATGGGCAGCTTCTTGGCCTGCATCTGGCCGGCGATCTGCTCCAGGATCTTGCCGCCGCTGGCCTGATGCGGCAAGGCGGTGATGACGATATCGCCCTGTTCCATCTGATAGACGGCACGCATCTTGATACTACCCCGGCCGGTTTCGTAAATTTTCCGGATATCGGCTCTGGGTGTGATGATCTCGGCCCGGGTCGGGTAGTCGGGGCCATCCACGAAGGCCATCAGATCTTCTACCGTCGCCTTGGGATTTTCCAGCAGGTGCACACAGGCAGCGGCGACTTCGCGGGCGTTGTGGGGCGGAACATCGGTGGCCATGCCCACGGCGATGCCGGTGATACCGTTCAACAGTATGTGCGGCAGCCGGGCCGGCAGCATGCGCGGCTCTTTCATGGTGCCGTCGAAGTTGGGGATCCACTCCACCGTGCCTTGGCCCAACTCGGACAACAGCAGCTCGGAGAAACGGGACAGCCGCGCCTCGGTATAACGCATGGCGGCAAACGACTTGGGATCGTCCGGCGCCCCCCAGTTCCCCTGACCGTCCACCAGCGGGTAGCGGTAAGAGAACGGCTGGGCCATCAGCACCATGGCCTCGTAACAGGCCGAATCGCCGTGGGGATGATACTTACCCAGCACGTCGCCCACGGTACGGGCGGACTTCTTGTGCTTGGACAGGGCCGACAGCCCCAGCTCGCTCATCGCATAGATGATACGGCGCTGCACCGGCTTGAGGCCATCGCCGATATGGGGCAGGGCTCGGTCCATGATCACGTACATGGAATAGTTGAGGTAGGCCTGCTCGGTAAAGGTATGCAATGGAAGGCGCTCTACGCCTTCCATGGTGAAATCGTTGTTGTTCATTCTGTCTCTTTCCTCAGGCCAGGGGGTCGACCAGGTTGCCCTTGGTTTCCAGCCATTCACGGCGATCGCTCGAACGCTTCTTGGCCAGCAGCATGTCCATCAGTTTCTCGGTGGCTTCCATATCGTCCACCGTCAGCTGCACCAGCCGGCGGGTATTGGGATCCAGGGTGGTTTCACGCAGCTGCTTGGGGTTCATCTCACCCAGGCCCTTGAAGCGGGTCACCTGCACCTTGCCTTTCTTTTTCTCGGCCCTGATCCGCTCCAGCACGCCGTCGCGCTCACCCTCGTCGAGGGCGTAGAACACCTCTTTGCCCACGTCGATACGATACAGGGGTGGCATGGCCACATAGACATGCCCCTTCTCCACCAGATGGCGGAAGTGGCGCACGAACAGGGCGCACAACAGGGTGGCGATATGCAGACCATCGGAGTCCGCATCGGCGAGAATACATACCTTGCCGTAACGCAGATCGGTCAAGTCGGTCGAGTCCGGATCCAGGCCGATGGCGACCGAGATATCGTGCACTTCCTGGGAGGCCAGCACCTGACCGGACTCCACCTCCCAGGTGTTCAGTATCTTGCCGCGCAGCGGCATTATGGCCTGGAATTCCCGGTCCCGCGCCTGCTTGGCGCTGCCGCCGGCCGAGTCACCCTCTACCAGGAACAGCTCGCCCCGCATGGGATCGGAACAGGCACAGTCGGTGAGTTTGCCGGGCAGCGCCGGCCCCTGGGTCACCTTCTTGCGCACCACCTTCTTGGCCTGGCGCAAGCGACGCTGGGCGCTGCTGATACACAATTCGGCAATC
>JBFGZI010000121.1:0-6819 GCA_041586855.1 Oceanisphaera sp.
GGCCGACGGCAAAGACAGCCGGGATTGCAGCCTGGAGGAGCTGGATGCTTACTGGCGGCAGATCAAGGCCGGCGAATAATCCGGCCGTAATCTTTGGGGGGCAGACCCTAATACTCCGTACAGAAGGATCGCCGACATTTAATGTCACCGACCGCCACTAATGTGTATCATGTATATATATTCTTCTGTGTTCAGGATACCCCAGCATGAAGCTGACCACCTATACCGATTTCGGCCTGAGAACCCTGATGTATCTGGCCACCCTGCCCGAGGGGGAGCTGACCAGCGTGGCCCAGGTGTCCAGTTTGTACGATATATCGCGTAACCACCTGGTCAAGGTGGTGAATCAGCTGGCGCGGGAAGGTTATATTCATGCGCTACGTGGCAAGAACGGCGGTATTCGGCTGGCCATGGCGCCGAGTGATATCAACGTCGGCCAGGTCATTCGCGCGCTGGAAAACAATCTGAAGGGCATCGACTGCGGCAGCCCGGCCTGTTATCTGGTGTCGGCCTGCCGGTTGCGGGATGCGCTCAAGCTGGCGATGGAAGCCTTTCTGCAGGTTATGGAGGGGTATACCCTGGCGGATCTGATCGGCAACCGGGAAGAGTTGATGGTCATTTTCAGCCAGCTGGAAGTGCAGGCCGACAAGCCGTCATCCTGACGGCTTTATACCTAGACCCTTAAACAATCAATCTGTTTGATTGTCATACCAATCCCGAACAAAGGGCCCGCTCCGCCGACCCGCTCAAGCACATCCATGTGTCGCTCAGCACATGACATCCCTGTCATGTGATGGTCGGTGGAGCAGATCCCTTTGTTCTCTTTGATGCTCCGGTGTCGCCTGTTAGTACTGCCTCTGGCACTCCGCCCTAATATCTGATCAGGTACCTTAATGTGATTGATACTAACTTAGGTACTTAACTCTGGTAATAGTGCGGCAGTACCCGCACCAGTTTTACCATGTTGTTTTCCACTTCCAGAATTTCAATCGGATAACCCGCCAGGCGCAGGCCGATATTGGCCTCGGGAATGTCTTCCAGATACTCGAGGATCAGACCATTGAGTGAACGAGGACCGTCGTTCGGCAGCTCCCAGCCCAGCTCCTTGTTGATGTCCCGAATACTGGCCGAGCCTTCAATCAGGTAGGAGCCGTCATCCTGAGGCTTGATTTCGTCGCTCAGGGTCGGGCTGATGGTGGTGGTGAAGTCACCTACTATTTCTTCCAGAATATCATCCAGCGTCACCAGCCCCTGAATATCGCCATATTCATCGACGATCAGCCCGATGCGTTCCTTGTTGCGCTGAAACTTGACCAGCTGCACGTTCAGTGGCGTGGCCTCGGGAATATAGTACAGCTCGCGTACTGCCCGCATCAGGTTGGACTTGCTGAATTCATCCTTGGCCAGCAGCCGCAAGGCATCCCGGGCATGGATAAAACCCAGCGCATCGTCGATATTATCCCGGTACAGCAATACCTTGGTATGCGGGCTCTGCATCAGGCGGCGGCTGATGGTTTTCCAGTCCTGGGTTACGTCTATGCCATAGATCTCGTTACGCGGCACCATGATATCGTCTACCGTCACCTTTTCCAGATCCAGGATGGACACCAGCATATCCTGGTGTCGACGCGGGATCAGGGCGCCAGCTTCGTTGACGATGGTACGCAGTTCTTCCGAACTGATGGCGGTGTCTTCCCCGCCACGGGGATTGATCCTGAAGATGGCCAGCAGGCCGTTGGAAATGGCATTGATCATCCAGACCGCCGGGTACAGCAGCACCATCAGGGGCCTGAGAATAAGGGACGCGGGAAAGGCGACCCGCTCGGGATAGAGCGCCGCCAGTGTCTTGGGGGTGACCTCGGCAAAAATCAGTACCACCACGGTCAGGGCCACGGTGGCGATGACTACGCCATAGTCACCATACAGGCGAATGGCGATCACGGTGGCGATGGCCGAGGCGAGGATATTGACCAGGTTGTTGCCGATCAGGATCAGGCCGATCAGCCGATCGGGGCGAGACAGCAGCTTTTCAACCCGAGTGGCCGATGTATGGCCCCCTTGAACCAGATGACGCAACCGATAGCGGTTCAGCGACATCATGCCGGTTTCGGAACTCGAAAAAAAAGCGGAAATAAAGAGTAAAGCTATCAGGATACCGCCAAGGGTACCCGTGGATATGTCGTCCAAGCAGACCGTCCTGTGTCATGAAACTGATCAATTACTAAGGGTTTGACCGGGTGCTGTCAAGTCGGTTAGCCCAGCAGTACCTCGCGTACGAAACGGCTACCGAAATAGGCGAGGGTCAACAGTATACTGCCGGCCAAACTGGTCCAGATCACCTTGCGGCCGCGCCAGCCAAGGCGATGATGGCCCCAGAGCAGGCCGACATAGACACACCAGGCCAGAATGGTGAGGATGGCTTTATGGGCCTTGCCGGGGCTGAACATTTCCTGCAGAAAGAAGAGTCCGGTTGAAATAGACAGGGTCAGCACCACCACACCAACAAAAATCAGCCGGAACAGATAACCTTCTATGGTCATCAGCGGCGGCATGGCCGGCAGGTTGGACAGCTTGTGTGTTTTCAATCTGTGATTGAGAAAACCGAGTAGAATGGCCAGCAGGCTGGCGATCACCAGCAGCGAATAAGAGATGAGTCCCAGGCCGATATGCAGCAACACCTCGGGGCGGGTTTCCAGGTGCATGCTGTAATAACCGGGCAGCAGCACGTCTACCGCCAGCAGCAGGCCGGCAAAGCCGTATACCAGCGGCATCAGCAGCCACACCTTGAAGCGCGTCACCAGTACCGTCATCAAGGCTGAAATAATCAGGCTGATGATGGACGCTACATTGAGCATGCTCAGATTTTGCCCCGGCACCTGTACCACGGTGTTGAACAGCCAGAGCCCATGCAGCAGCAGCGCGCACAGCGCCGCCAGCAGGCCATAGCTGCGCCCTTTATTCTGGGGGTTGAGCAGGTGATGCACAGAGGCAAAGGCTGCCAGCAGATAAAATGCCATCGCCAAAACAGCAAGCAATTCCATAATGAATTTAAGCCATTAAACGGTGAAATAAAGAAGAATCGTCAGTATACCCTCAAGACAAGCGATATCGCTACCCGGCCTCACTTAAGTTCGAGCGCCAACTTGGGTATACTGGTGGTAATTTTCGCCAATTGCGGACCTACTCATGTTTGAAAATCTCACAGAAAGACTGTCGCGCACGCTGAAAAACATCAGCGGCCGCGGCCGTCTGACCGAAGAAAATATCAAAGAGACCCTGCGTGAAGTGCGTATGGCGCTGCTGGAAGCCGATGTGGCCCTGCCGGTGGTACGCGAATTCGTCAACCGGGTCAAGGAACGTGCGGTCGGCCAGGAAGTCTCCAAATCCCTGAGCCCGGGCCAGGCCTTCATCAAGATCGTCAACGCCGAGCTGGTATCGGTGATGGGCGAGGCCAACGAAGAGCTCAACCTGGCGGTAACACCGCCGGCGGTGATCCTGATGGCAGGTCTGCAGGGGGCGGGTAAAACCACCTCGGTCGGCAAGCTGGCCAAGTTCCTCAAGGAACGGCACAAGAAAAAGGTGCTGGTGGTCAGTGCCGACGTCTATCGTCCGGCGGCGATCAAGCAGCTCGAGACCCTGGCGGCGGATCTGGACGTCGAGTGTTTCCCCAGCAATATCGAACAGAAGCCGGTAGACATAGGCCGCAACGCGGTGGACTACGGCCGCAAACAATTCTTCGATGTGGTGCTGGTGGATACCGCCGGTCGCCTGCACGTCGATGAAGATATGATGGCCGAAATTCAGCAGCTGCACGAGGCCATCAACCCCATCGAAACCCTGTTCGTGGTCGACGCCATGACGGGTCAGGATGCGGCCAATACCGCCAAGGCGTTCAGCGAAGCGCTGCCGCTGACCGGGGTGATCCTGACCAAGGCCGACGGTGATGCCCGTGGTGGTGCCGCCCTGTCGGTGCGTCACATTACCGGCAAGCCGATCAAGTTTATCGGTATGGGCGAAAAAGTTGATGCCCTGGAGCCCTTCCACCCGGACCGCATTGCCTCGCGCATTCTGGGTATGGGTGATGTGCTGTCGCTGATCGATCAGATGGAACGTTCGGTCGACAAGGACAAAGCCGCCGAAATGGCGCAGAAGCTGAAGAAGGGCAAGGGTTTCGATCTGGAAGACTTCCGCGATCAGCTGGCGCAGATGCGCAACATGGGCGGCATGATGAGCCTGATGGACAAGCTGCCGGGCATGAACCAGTTGCCGGATAACGTCAAGGATCAGGTCAACGACAAGCTGACAGTCCGTATGGAAGCCATTATCGGCTCCATGACCCCGAAAGAGCGCCGTCATCCGGACCTGATCAAGGGCTCGCGCAAGCGTCGTATTGCCCTGGGCTCGGGCACAGAGGTGCAGGAAGTGAACAAGTTGCTCAAGCAGTTCACCCAGATGCAGAAAATGATGAAAAAGATGTCCGGCAAGGGCGGCATGCGCAAGATGATGAGCCAGATGCAGGGCATGATGGGCCCGGGAGGCATGGGCGGTGGCGGTCGGCGCGGCCCCTTCTGAATTAAAGACAGCTTGTCCGGCCGTCACGGCGGCCGGACAAACAGTGAACTTGAATGTCTGGCGGCGGTGGCGAAAGCATCGCAGCAACGCGGAGGCCCGCCGCCGGTGGCTTCCAATTTGGTTGCATTCTCACCGCATCAGAGTACAATTGCGCAGCTTATTTTAAGCCAGGGTTCGCATTGTCTGCGGGCCTTGTTTGTTTCAGTATATAGAGGACGATATGGTAACCATTCGTTTACAACGTGGTGGCGCTAAGAAGCGTCCGTTTTACCAGGTAGTAGTTGCAGACAGCCGCTATGCTCGCGATGGCCGTTTCATCGAGAAAGTAGGTTTCTTCAACCCGATCGCTGCCGGCCAGGCAGAAAAACTGCGTCTGGACCTGGAGCGTGTTAATCACTGGGTAGGCCAGGGTGCAACCGTATCCGAGCGCGTAGCCAAATTGATCAAAGACGCAGCCAAAGCAGCGGCCTAAGTCTTTACAGGTAGGGAATTAAAGTGAGCGAACCTGTAGTAGTAGGCCAACTGGGCGCCGTTTACGGCATTAAAGGTTGGTTGAAGGTCAACTCCTTTACCGACCAACCAGAAGGCATTTTCGATTATCGGCCCTGGCTGATAAAGGACGGCAGCAGCTGGCGTGAAATTCAGGTCACTGGATGGAAACGTCATGGCAAGGGTCTGATTTGCAAACTGATCGATATCGATCAGCGCGAACAGGCACAGACGCTGACCGGTGCCGACATCGCGGTAAGTGCAGCATCGTTTTCTGCCCTTCCGGATGACGAATTCTATTGGCGCGATCTGATCGGTTGTCGGGTGAAGAACATTAAAGGCTATGATTTTGGCCTGGTGACTCAGCTGATGGAAACCGGTTCCAACGACGTGCTGGTAGTAAAAGCCAATGCCAAGGATGCATTTGGTCAACGAGAACGGTTGATTCCGTTTCTGGAAGATCAGGTAATAAAGTCCGTGAATACTCAGGACGGCATCATCGAAATTGATTGGGATCCGGATTTTTAACCCGAGTCGAATCGCACGGAGAGAATCATGTGGATAGGGGTCGTTAGCCTCTTCCCGGAGATGTTCCGGGCAGTATCCGACTTTGGTGTAACCGGGCGGGCCGTTAAAGATGGCCTGCTGACATTTGAATGCTGGAATCCGCGGGATTTCACCCGGGACAAACACCGCACTGTCGACGACAGACCCTACGGGGGCGGGCCCGGGATGCTGATGATGGTTCAGCCACTGCGCGATGCCATAGCGGCGGCGCGACAGGCGGCAGGCGAGGGTGCACGGGTAATTTATCTGTCACCTCAGGGCCGCAAGCTGGATCAGCAAGGCGTGACCGAACTGGCCAGACACGAGAAGTTGATTCTGGTGGCCGGGCGGTACGAAGGAGTGGATGAGCGCGTTATCCAGGCCGATGTCGACGAAGAGTGGTCGGTCGGGGATTACGTACTCAGTGGCGGCGAATTGCCGGCCATGGTGCTGGTGGATGCGGTGGCCCGTTTGGTGCCCGGTGTTCTCGGTGACATGGCAAGTGCGGAGCAGGACTCCTTCAGCGAAGGGCTTCTGGATCATCCTCACTACACACGCCCTGAGCAACTGGCGGGAATGGCCGTTCCCAAAGTGTTGTTGAGTGGCAACCACGCCGATGTGGCCAGCTGGAGAATGCAGCAGTCATTGGGCCGGACCTGGTTAAGAAGGCCGGAACTCTTGAACAACCTAGCTCTGACTGACGAGCAAGAGCAGCTTCTTGCCCAATTTGTTCGCGATTATCGCGAGCCAGAACAGTAGAGTTTTCAGTTTACCCTAGGTAAGGAAATATCATGAGCAACATCATTAAGCAGCTTGAAGACGAACAATTGCGCACCGATATCCCCGAGTTTGGCCCGGGCGACACCGTGCGTGTAATGGTACGCGTTGCCGAAGGCGGCAAAGAGCGTCTGCAGGCTTATGAAGGCGTCGTTATCGCCAAGCGTAACCGCGGCCTGCACTCTGCATTCACCGTGCGCAAGATCTCTAACGGTGAAGGCGTTGAGCGTGCCTTCCAGACTCACAGCCCGCTGATCGGCAGCGTGGAAGTGAAGCGTCGTGGCGCCGTGCGTCGCGCCAAGCTTTACTATCTGCGTGACCGTGCTGGTAAGTCTGCTCGTATCAAAGAGCGTCTTACTCCCCGCGGCAGCAAGTAAGCCGACCGGTTGTGTCAAAAGGCCCGCCAATGCGGGCCTTTTTGTTTTTGTGCCTCAC
>JBFGZI010000122.1:0-6809 GCA_041586855.1 Oceanisphaera sp.
AACGCTGCGTGACCCTGTCTACTCGGCCCTGCAGGAAGACGACATGGTGCTGATGCGCGGCGACTGGACCCGCCCCGACGCCGCCATTACCGATTATCTGCACGCCAACCAGCGCGCCGGTATTCCCTTCAATCAGGTATTCGGCCCCGGCCTGCCCCAGGGCAAGGCACTGGAGGTGCTGCTGACCACCGACAAGGTCATGGATGCGCTGAAAGAGGCACAGCCTTAAATCGTGAGGTGTGAGGTGTGAGGTGATTAAAAGCAGGCGTCGTCGACTCGGCTCCACGCTGGTCTATCTATTGCTGATCGCCACAGTGGTGACGGCCGTTGATCTGTGGCGCAGTCGGGACCTGCCCACCGAGGTGGCGACATTGGGCACCATGACCACGCTAAGCGGAGACGCCATCGACCTCGACGCCATGAGCCGGGAACAACCGGTGCTGGTCTATGTATGGGCCAGCTGGTGCGGCGTGTGCAGGCTGGTATCGCCCATGGTGAATCTGGTCGGTGCGCCCCATGCTCGCGTAGTCAGCATCGCCATTGCCTCGGGACCGGATGCCAAAGTCGCCGCTTATGTGCAGGAGAAGGGGTATGACTTTGCGGTAGTGAACGACCAGGATCATCGGCTGGGCCAGACACTGGGCGTCAGTGTAACCCCCACCCTGATGGTTGCCAGCCGGGGCGAGCTGCGCTTCGCCACCGCCGGCATCACCACACTACCCGGCATGTACCTGCGATTGTGGCTGGCCCGCCTCGGGGATTAGGGACTGGGGACTGGGGAATGGGGACTGGGGAATGGGGACTGGGGAATGGGGAATGGGGAATGGGGAATGGTATTCTGTAGGCTCGAATTTATTCGGGCAAATCATGCATCATTCAGCACCATCGACCGGTATAAAAGCGGGCCTGCAAACACCGGCCATTCCCTAATCCCTATTCACCAATCCCAGCCTTAAAACAGTACTCTTCGGCCCTTGATGCAGTCCCGGCATACGGGTTCGCCTTGCAGGGAGCCCAGCACCTCGGGCGCGCAGCGCTTACCACAGCTACTGCATTCGTGAAACGACTTCAGTCTCAGGGCTATGGTGTCCTCTACCAGCGCCATCAACTGTTCCAGGCTACCATTACGAGCCTCCACCACACCCTGGGAACGGGGCTTGACGGTATGAATATCGTGATTGCGCCATTGCATGGCCGGCAGCAGCACCTCGGCCTTGTCGTGCTGAAACGCCACTATGACCAGGGCTGGATCTCCGATAAACAGCGTTTGTGCACCCTGCACCGAATAAGGGAGTTCACTCTTGAGATGTTGCCGCCACGACTCTAGCGTCGGGGATAACGGCATTGCCAGCAGCAGAGCGTCCAACAGCTTGGATGGCATACTATCCTCTCTTCACCATGCACCGGCGGCCAGGGCCGTCGGTGTGCCTATTCCACAATTTGCCATTAGTCACGGCTCAGATAATCCGCCTGGCCGATCCACTTGTAACTGGTCAGCTCTTCCAGCCCCATGGGGCCACGGGCATGCAGCTTCTGGGTCGAGACAGCCACTTCGGCACCCAGGCCAAACTGGGCGCCATCGGTAAAGCGGGTAGAGGCATTCACATAGACCGCCGCCGAGGGCGCGCCGTTGATAAAGCGCTCGGCATTGCTCAGGCTGCTGGTGAGAATGGCATCGGAATGGCTGGCATTGTGGCGGCGTAAATGTGCCAGCGCCTCGTCGACACCGGCCACGATTTTCACGCCCAGAGTCAGCCCCAGCCACTCGGTATCGAAGTCGCCGTCGACGGCAGCCCGCACTTTGGCCGGTCCCGCGGCCAGCAAGGTCAGCGCCCCGGCCTCGGCGACCAGCTCAACGCCTTTTTCCGCCATGCGGTCGCTCAGTACCGGCAGGAATTCGGCGGCCACCGCCTGATGCACCAGCAGGGTATCGATGGCATTGCAGACGCTAGGCCGCTGGGTCTTGGCATTATCGACAACCTCGATGGCTCGTACCAGATCGGCGCTGTCATCGACGAAGATATGGCCGATACCGAAACCGCCAATGATCACAGGTATGGTCGCCTGCTCCTTGCACAATCGATGCAAACCGGGGCCGCCACGGGGAATAATCATGTCCACGTACTGATCGAGCTTGAGCAGGCCGCTGACCCACTCCCGGCCCGGCTCGCCGATGTACTGCACAGCGCCTTCCGGCAGCTTGCTCTCGGCCAGCGCCTGCTGGATCACCTTCACCAGTTCCTGATTGGTATGAAAGGTTTCCCGGCCGCCACGCAGTATGCTGGCATTGCCGGTTTTCAGACAGAGGGCGGCGATGTCGATGGTAACATTCGGCCGGGCTTCATAAATCACCCCCACCACCCCCAGTGGCACCCGACGGCGCGACAACCGCATGCCGTTTTCCAATACCCGGGAGTCCAGCTCGCTGCCAACCGGATCCGGCAGTGACACCACGTTGCGTACGTCGTCGGCAATGGCCTTGATCCGGGCCGGATTCAGCATCAGCCTGTCCAGCATCGATTCGCCGATGCCACTTTCCCGTGCCGCATCCAGATCCCTGGCGTTGGCGGCCAGAATATCGGCAGCGGCGGCCTCGAGGGCATCGGCCATCACCAGCAGGGCCTGATTCTTGGCCCGGGTAGAGGTGTCGGCCAGGGTATAGGCGGCGGCGCGTGCGGCCTGCCCCATCTGTTCCAGATTCATATCTTCTCCTACAAGAGCACCAGATCGTCGCGGTGAATGGCCACGTTACCGTAGCCATAACCCAGCACCGATTCAATCTGCTCTGAATGTTGTCCTTTGATTTGATTCAGGTCGAGTGCATCGTAACGACAGATGCCTCGCGCCAGCTCCCGCCCTTCGGGATTGACGATGCGCACCGCCTCACCCCGGCGAAAGCGCCCTTCTATGCGTACTATGCCCTTGGGCAGCAAGCTGGATCCTTTCTCGCGCACCGCCTTGACCGCTCCGGCATCAATATGGATTTCACCATGCGGAGGGGGACCGGCCAGGATCCAGCGCTTGCGACTTTCGAGCGGCGTGGCCAGCGCCGGAAAACGGGTACCGATACGGTCCCCCTCGGCCAGGCGACCGATGACTTCCGGTACCTGACCGGTGGCGATCACCACATCGATCCCTGCACGGCGGGCCACATCTGCCGCCTGCAGCTTGGTGGCCATGCCACCTGTGCCCAGACCGCCGATGCTGCCACCGGCCAGTTTGCGCAGGGTGTCGTCTATGGTCTGTACTTCTTCGATCAGTTGCGCCTTGGGATCGTTACGGGGATCGGCGGTAAAGAGTCCCTTCTGATCGGTCAGCAGGATCAACAGATCCGCCTCGGCCAGAATAGCGGCCCGGGCCGACAGGTTGTCGTTGTCGCCGACCTTGATCTCGTTGGTCGCCACCGCATCGTTTTCGTTGATCACCGGGATGATGCGGTGGGCAAGCAGGGCTCGCAGGGTATCGCGGGCATTCAGATAGCGCTCCCTGTCTTCCAGATCGGCTCGGGTCAGCAGGATCTGGCCCACATGTAACCCATAGAGATTGAACAGTGACTGCCAGCTCTGGATCAGCTGGGTCTGACCCACGGCGGCCAGCATCTGCTTGTTGGCCATGGTGCCGGCCAGCTCGGGAAAGCCCAGATGCTCACGTCCGGCGGCAATGGCCGCCGAGGTCACCACAATAATCTGATGGCCGGCCCGGTGCAGGCTGGCGCACTGACGCACCAGTTCTACCATATGGGCCCTGTCCAGGTGACGGGTGCCGCCGGTGAGCACGCTGGTGCCCAGTTTTACAACAATGGTTTTGCCTTTCATGGAACGCCCTGCGGCTCCTTACTAACAGCAATGCCGGCAGAGCCGGCAAGATAATAAAATGAGTCGCATCCGGGCCACGGATAATAACGGCTATCGCCGTAAGCAATGCTCGGCTCAGGCTACGCTCAACAGATGATGGTTTCCCAACGCGGGTGAAGGACGAACACTGAGCGACAAGCTGTCCAGGCAAACGCCCAGTTTATCGTAAAAATCACGCAGTGTACGAGCCACCTCCGCTTCGTGTTTTTTGGGCAAGGCTCGAAGTTGCCATTCTCCGTTCGCATCAAAAAAACCGAGCTGATAATGAAATTCGAAATTCAGGCCGTCTTCGGTGCTCAATGTCAGCCACCAGCCCCAGAACTCACGCGCCTCCGGCTCGGCCTTGGCACTGACACACACCGAAAGACAGTCGAAAAAATATTGTGTTTCACTCGACTTCAGCTCCCGCAGATAGGGGCCTATGGCGGTGAATTTTCGTACCAGTTTACGATGAGTAACCTTGTCTATGGTCATGAACACCTCCCTGTTAACTTGCCTATATGTAACGCTTTTTTGGCCGGGGGTAAAGGCCGCCAGTGGCCCTTGCCATAAATAACGCCAGATGCAGTCAAAGGTGGTGACATGCCTCACTTAATAACAGGCTGTAAAAAAGGCTCCCGAGGAGCCTTTTTTTACATTTTGTCTTGCTCGCACAGCGGCGGCGCAAACACCACTTCCATGTCCCAGGGCTGTTCTATCCAGGTATCCTGGTCAATTCGTACTTCAAAGTCATCCACCAGCGCCTCGCCCTTTGGCTTGGCAAATACGGTAATGAACCGGGCTTTGGGATACATTTCGCGGATGACTCTGGCGGTATTGCCTGTGTCCACCAGATCGTCGATGATCAGAAAGCCTTCTCCATCGCCGTCAGCCTGTTTGAGCACCTGTAGATCAGAGCGCTGCTGATTGTGGTCGTAGCTGGAGATGCACAGGGTATCAACATGACGGATCCCCAGTTCCCGCGCCATGATGGCGGCCGGCACCAGACCACCACGACTGACCGCAATAATCCCTTTCCACTGACAGGCAGGCAACTGGCGCTCGGCCAGCTTACGCGTTTCGCGCTGAAATGAGTCCCAGGTGACGACAAATTTGTTGGACATAAAAGAACCTTTGGGTGTTGGCTTTCAAGACAAGATGCTCACCGCCGCCTTTCAGAGCTCGCCAGCATTCGGCCGGCCTCAGTCAAGCAACGGGCAAACAATGGTCGCATTATAGAGACCCCTCCCATTCTTGACCAGAGTTACAGCTTTTCATTGCGATGCCCTTGCTTGAACAGGAGACCCTCCCGTAGCCCTCATGGGCAGGCTTTCTTCCTCGATGCGGTTAATGGATGGATCAGTATACCGCTGGAGCGGTAAGCTATCGGCTTCACTTCCGTTGATTCAAACAAGGTATGCCATGACCCCTGTCAGCCAGCTTTCCCCTCGCCTGCTGTGGCAATTTTTCGACACCCTGTGCAGCATTCCCCACCCGTCCGGTCACGAGGCCGCCGTGCGCCAATGGATAACCGACTGGGCGCTTGAACAGGGGTTCGACGTGATGCAGGACGTCATCGGCAACCTGATTATCCGCAAGGCCGCCACTGCTGGCATGGAAGGGCGCAAGGGGGTTATCTTGCAGGCCCACATGGACATGGTGCCTCAGGCCAATGCCGATACCGACCACGACTTCACCCGGGATCCGATACAGCCTTATATCGATGGCGACTGGGTGCGCGCCCGCGGTACCACCCTGGGTGCCGATAATGGCATCGGTCTGTCCGCCTGTCTGGCGGTGCTGGCCGATGACAAGGTTCAGCATGGCCCGCTGGAAGTGCTGCTGACCATAGACGAAGAAAGCGGCATGACCGGCGCCTTTGGCCTGACGCCGGGACTCTTGCAGGGCGAGATCCTGCTCAACACCGACTCGGAACAGGACGGTGATGTCTACATGGGCTGTGCCGGCGGCGTCGATGCTAATATCACCCTGCCCTATGAGGCGGAGCCGGTACCGGCCGGACATCAGGCCCTGTGCCTGACCATCACGGGTCTGCGTGGCGGCCATTCCGGTATCAATATTCACCAGGGCCGGGCCAGTGCCAACAAGCTGCTGGCCGAGTTGCTGACGGATATCTGCCAGCATGCCGACATTCGTCTGGCCGAAGTGAACGGCGGCACCCTGCGCAATGCCATCGCCCGGGAAGCCACCGCACTGCTGACACTCCCTGCCGAGGAAGCCGACATCCTGGCCGGTCTGATCGAACGGCGCCGGCAGCAATACCGGCGCGAGTTTGCCGGTATAGATGATTTCATCAGGCTGGAGCTGGCTCCGGCCTCGTTGCCCGCCCGCGTCATGAGCACCACGCTGCAGCAGCGGCTGAGTGCTGCCCTGCTTGCCTGTCCCCACGGGGTCATGGAAATGAGCCGCAGCATGAACGGCGTGGTGCAGACGTCCACCAACCTGGGGGTGATCGGTACCGAAGACGAACATATTCATGTGCAGTGCCTGATCCGCTCGCTCAACGATGAAGGCCGCAATCGAGTCGCCGAGATGACCGCGGCCGTGTTTCGCCTGGCCGGGGCCAGCTGCCATTTCGACGGCGCCTACCCCGGCTGGCAGCCGGATCCAGACTCCGCCGTGATGCAGCTGCTGCTGGATACCCACAAGGAACTGTTTGGCATACTACCCGAGGTCAAGGTGATCCACGCCGGGCTGGAATGCGGCCTGTTCAAGGCGGTCTACCCCGAGTGGGATATGGTCTCTTTCGGGCCCACCATCCAGGGCGCCCACTCACCGGACGAACGGGTACACATAGAGGCGGTCTCCCGCTTTTGGCAGTTACTGGTGCGGGTACTGAAGCACATTCCTGAACGGTAACAACGTGAGAGGTGAGGAGTGAGGGGGACTCTCCCTCACCCTTTACGCCTCACCCCTCACTATTTCCGATTCAACACGTCAGCAATCGACTGTCGG
>JBFGZI010000123.1:0-6803 GCA_041586855.1 Oceanisphaera sp.
AAAGGGCCAGCTCCGCCGACACGCCGTGAATACCTCCATGTAGGCTCAGCCGCACCATCCGTGGTGCGGATGGTCGGCTGAGCAGATCCCTTTGCCCTCCTTGATGCTCCGGCGTTGCCTGTTGGCGCCGTCTGCAGGCAACTCGGAGTTCCAGAAGAGGCAACAGAGAACGGCTCCCTCGACCGTGAAATGCCATGGCCGGAAAATGCTCCTTCCGTTCCGGCATTCCCGCCGTCCCTGGCGGTCAGACGGCATTTCCGAGCCCCCAGGGATGGGTTTATGGCGTGTCGAGGGAGGCGGCTGTGTTGCCTCTGGTCTGGGGCCTCAATATGACCAGATCATTACTGGGATTGGTATGAACTTGGATTTAAAAACGATCGGATCTTTATTAAAATTGGCATACAAATCAAGAAGTTGAACTCGGCAAGAGGCTTGCGAGCATGTGCTTTATAAAGGGATAGTTCGAATAACAGAGGGATATTTCTGAGGAGTACTACGTAAATAGCTGGGGACTTATTAGCTGATACAACAATCGTGGTGCGAAGGGGGGGACTTGAACCCCCACGTCCATAGGACACTAACACCTGAAGCTAGCGCGTCTACCAATTCCGCCACCCTCGCATACCTGATTGTTCGGCTATTTTAGATGAGCCACCATCTTTTTATTTGAGTATATTATCAGACCTTGGGAGTCTGGTGCGAAGGGGGGGACTTGAACCCCCACATCCATAGGACACTAACACCTGAAGCTAGCGCGTCTACCAATTCCGCCACCCTCGCATACTCAAATTGTCCGGCTGTTTTAGATGAGGCCGTCATCGTTTCCTGGCGTCCGTTACCTTGCAGTAACTTGGTGCGAAGGGGGGGACTTGAACCCCCACATCCATAGGACACTAACACCTGAAGCTAGCGCGTCTACCAATTCCGCCACCCTCGCGTTGCCAAGGACTGCGAATTCTATAGATTTTTTGTCGTCCGTCAATACACAGATTCCGAGAAAAGTTAAAAAAACCGGCGCTAATGGCCGGTTGGTCAAAAAAGGGGCTGATTACTCGAGTCTGATCAGCGTCTGGCCCGGTAGATCTTGAACTTGCCGGTGGCGGCCAGGGTCTCGCAATGGCCGAAACTCTTTTCTATCAGTTCCGGGTAGGGCAGGAAGGCGTTGGCCACCAGGATCAGGGAGCCGCCCGGCAACAGATAATCGGCGGCCGAGCTCAGCAGGGTTTCGGTGGTGTGATAGAAGGTTTTCAGGCCGGCATGAAAGGGCGGGTTGGTGATGATGTGATTGAACTTGCCACTCACCTGGCTCAGCCCGTCGGAGGCATAGACCTTGGCGTCGAGCCGGTTTTCCGTCAGGGTCGCCCGGCTGGCTTCCAGCGCCAGGGCGTTGATGTCGATGCATTCCAGCGACAGTTCGGGATGACGCTTCAGCAGGCTGGCGCCAATGACGCCGGCGCCACAGCCAAAATCGAGTACCCGGCCCTTGAGGGAAGTGATGGTATTCAGCAGCAAACGAGAGCCGGAGTCCAGATGAGCGGCACTGAATACGCCGGGCAGGGCGCAGATCTGCAATTGCTCATTTTCCAGCGGATAGCGGCTGATCCAGTCGGCCAGGGCGAAGGGGGCAGCCTGTGTGGTCAGCTCGGCCTGATACAGGCTGGCGCGTCGTGCGCTGTCGAGCTTGTTGACCTGCTCGCAATAGGGCGCCAACAATTTGGGGGCTGATTTTACGCCGCCCTTGTTGTCTCCGGCGATAAAAACCGGGGCACCGGCAGCCAGCAGCGGCAGGCAGGCGGCCAGCAGATATTCGGCCTCGGCCTTGGCCTTGGGCATCAGCAACAGCAGGCCGGCGGCGGCATTGGGGCTGGGACTGGTGCCAAATTCGATATCGGCAAGGCCCTGGGCCTGTTGCCACTGGAAGTAGCGGAAATCGGTGGTAAACACCCGGGGCGCGGGGCCGGCCTCGGCCAGCAGGCCTGGCAGGTTGTCTTCGAGCAGACCGCATACCAGCAATGGCTGGCGACTCAGAATATCCAGATTACGGGTCAGCATTTCGCTGACCGGGGTCAAGGCCTCAAACATCTCGGGCTCCGCGATAAATAAATCAATTGGGCATTATACATGCCACCGGCACTCTTGACATTTGTCGGTCATTAGCAAAAGATGCTGTTCAAGGTCTTTTCAGGTGTAACACATGATTTTTATCGTTAAACGTAAACCGGGGAAACCGCTCAAACGACAAGCGGCAGCCTCTGTTGCGTGACCGACGCCTGATCTTCATCAAGACAAGATGTTCTCAAACCCCGGTGATGCAACAGCGACCGGGGTTTTTTATTTTAAATTCTTAAATCCTCTATCCAGGAGAAGGAGCTTCCATGTTTCGTGGTTCTTTAGTTGCCCTGCTGACCCCCTTTGACGGTGATCGACTCGACGAGGCGGCGTTACGCCGGCTGGTTGACTGGCACATCGAGGAGGGTACGCACGGCATTGTACCGGTAGGTACCACCGGAGAAAGCCCGACCCTGTCACACGACGAGCATTGCCGCGTGATTGAAATTGTGGCGGAGCAGGCTGCAGGACGGGTGCCGGTTATTGCCGGTGCCGGCTCCAACAATCCGGTTGAGGCCATAGAGTACAGCAACTGTGCCCAAGAGGTGGGTGCCGACGCTACCCTGCATGTGGCCGGTTATTACAACAGGCCGAGTCAGGATGGTCTCTATGCGCATTTCAAGATGCTGCACGATGCTACCGAATTGCCGATTATCGTTTATAACATTCCGCCGCGGGCTGTGGTCGACATTCAGCCTCAGACCATGGCGCGCATTGCCGAGCTGCCGCGTATCGTCGGGGTGAAAGACGCCACCGGTGATCTGGCACGGCCCTGGGCCGAACGCCAGCTGATCAAGAAGCCATTTGCCTGGTTGTCCGGTGAAGACGGCACCGCCGTGTCTTACAACGTGGCCGGTGGCCAGGGTTGTATCTCGGTAACCGCCAACGTGGCCCCGCGCCTCTGTGCTCAGTTGCAGGAGCTGACCCTGGCCGGCAAGTGGGAAGAAGCCCGTGCATTGCAGGACCGCTTGTTGCCGCTGCATCAGGCGATGTTTGCCGAGCCCAACCCGGCCTGTCCCAAGTACGGCCTGTCACTGCTGGGATTGGCCAGTGAAAACTGCCGTATCCCGGTGGTGCCCCTGCAAGAGAGCACCAAGGCGCGCATTCGCCGGGTAATGGAAGATTTGGAACTGATTTAACCTGATGGCCGCCTAAGCGGCAATAGGGGCAGGGGAGAGCTGGCTTTCCCCCGTTGGTAACAAAAAGGTCAGCTCAGGCTGACCTTTTTGTTGTTGGGGGCGTGAGGCTCAGTCCTGATCGTCGTCGCCGGGGTGATCGTATTGATCATCCCGGCGATGATTATCTTCTCGCGGAGTCTGATGGCTTTCGTAACGGGGACGACGGGGCTTGTTGATAATAACCCCGGTACGCGGCGGCCGACGGGTCGCGGGCGAAATAGTGGAAATCTTGGCTTTATAAATCAGCTGCTGCTGACCACGGGGGTCAGATAGCAGAATGCTGTATTGATCAAAGGCACTGATCATCCCTTCCAGCTTGATGCCATTGGTGAGGAAGATGGCGCAATGAGTCTGATTCTTGCGCAACCAGTTCAGTGCCGCATCCTGTCCGTTACCCAATGAAAAAGCTTGTTGAAGCGATTGGGGATTTGCTGATTGGGCAGTCATGTAGGCAGTCCTGTTTGTTATTTTTCAACCTTGATTGTGCTTAATGAATGCCCGACTTGTCAAAGTAAAGCTCATTTTTATCCGGTGATTCCGATCCCGCAACCAGAGGAAAATACGTGGCTGTACCCACTTCTACCACCAGCACCCTTGTCTTTGCCTGCCTGCTTGTCAGTATGGGGCAGCTGAGCATCGGCTTGCTGTTACCGGTATTGCCGGTCATCAGCGAAAGCCTGGCCGAAGATCCGGACAGGATACAGTGGTTGATATCGGCCTACCTGCTTGCCTTTGGACCGATTCAGCTGCTGTATGGCCCCCTGAGTGATGCCCGGGGGCGCCGTCCCGTGCTGTTGGCAGGGCTGGTACTGGCGATGCTCGGAGTCGCTCTGTGTCTGCTGCCCGATGCCTCATTCGAGTGGCTACTGCTGGGGCGTTTTCTGCAGGGGCTGGGTGCAGGCTGCGGGTCTGTGGTGTCCCGGGCCATGCTACGGGACAGTTTCGAGGGGCCGGCGCTGCGTAATGCGCTTTCCTATATAGCGATAGCGGCGGCCTTCAGCCCCATAGTGGCGCCGGCACTGGGGGGCTTTGTCGGCTATCACCTGGGCTGGTACAGTGTCTTCGCCGTCATGCTGATTTACCTGCTGACTCTGTGGCTACTATTATTGGCGAACTTCAGGGAAACCCATCAGGGTGAACGTCAGTCGATGAAAATCGGCGTTGTTGTCTCCAATTACCGGCGGCTGCTGGGCCAGCCGCACTTTCTTGGTTACGGCGGCATGTTGTGGGGGCAGTTTTCGCTGATGATGGTGTCGACCTCGGTCATGCCCTATATCATGCAGCGACAAATCGGCATGAGTACGGCGGAATATGGTGGCTGGGCTTTGATCCCGGCCCTGGGATTGCTGCTGGGCGGAGTCATCAACAACCGTATTCAGCATCGGGTGGCGGCCGACGATATTCTGCGGTTGAGTCCTTTCCTTCAGATGCTGGCGGGAGTCTGGATATTGCTGACGCCACTACAGCCCTTGTGGATGATTATTGGTATCTTTTTTCAGGCACTGGGCAACGGCATGGCCTTTTCCAATGCCATGAGCCGTCTGCTGGAGCCTTATCGGGAGCTGGCCGGTGCCGCCGCGGCGCTTTCTGGTGCGCTGCAAATGTTGATCGCCAGTCTGCTGACCGCCGGACTGATCTATTACGGTGTCGATACCGCATTCAGTCTCGGGGTGTGTATCTTGCTGGGTGCCGTGGTACTCAAGCTGTTGTCCTGGTATGCAGTCGGCCGATGGTAATCATACCAAACTGATTAAATAACTGATCTATTTGGTTGCTCTGTAAAGGTCGGACAAAGGGCCCGCTCCGCCGACACGCCGTGAATACCTCCATGTAGGCTCAGCCGCACCATCCGTGGTGCGGATGGTCGGCTGAGCAGATCCCTTTGTCCTCCTTGATGCCGCCGAGTCATCTGTTGGCACTGTCTGCAGGCAACTCGAAGCTCAGGAAGAGGCAACAGAGACGACCTCCCGCGACCGTGAAATGCCAGGGATGGCATTTCCGAGCCCTCAGGGATGAGTTTATGGCGTGTCGTGGGAGGCGGCTGTGTTGCCTCTGAGTTCGGACTTGAGAAAGATCAGATTTTTATTCAGATTGGTATCAGGGGGGGGGGGAGATAAAACGCAGGCAAAAAAAAGCCGCGCCCGGAGGGCACGGCTTTAGGAATTCTTGGCGAGGTAGTCTCTTACAGAGGAACTACGTTCTCAGCCTGAGGACCTTTCTGACCTTGAGCTACAGTGAACTGTACTGCTTGGCCTTCGGCCAGAGTCTTGAAACCCTGGCTCTGGATGGCGCTGAAGTGTACGAACACGTCAGGACCTTGCTCTTGCTCGATGAAACCAAAACCTTTGGACTCATTGAAGAACTTTACTTTACCTTTAACGATATTAGACATACCTAAATCCTGTAAACAAATCTACCATAAATAAACGAGCTTGGAAAAATACAGATTTAACTTATGAAACACAGGACGAGGTACTACTAGAACATCGTAACAAGAACATAAATATAGCCGTATTTTTCGAGCTGCGGTCACTCTAACCGGTTACCCGGTGGGGGTCAACAGGTATTTTACCGTGTAGTGGGTTTATGGTGCCGGCGGTAAGGGCTGGTGGGCCAGGCTGTTCAGGCGGGGCCGGTATGTATTAGCATACCGGCTTTATTCGTACCGAGAGCCGATGATGTCTGATTTATATTGTGTTGCCCGTTTTAACGCCAAGCCGGGCAAGGCCCAGGAATTGCAGCAGGCGCTGAAAAGCCTGATCGCGAACACTCACAGGGAAGAAGGTTGTCTGCTATACCAGCTGACCGAGGAAGTACCCTATGCAGGAGCCAACGGCGAACCCTGGGATTGTGTCTTTATCGAGCAGTGGGCCAGCAGAGAGGCGTTTGAAGCTCACTGTGCCCAGCCCTACATCAAGGATTATTTCGAGCAGCTGGCCCCGGCTTTGGTGGCCGAGGCCGATGTGCGGCTGTTTCGCCCGCTTTAAGTTCGCGTTTACTCAGCGTTTGAAAACCAGATCACCCTTGAACATGACTTCCAGCCGGAGAGTAACGCCGAACTGGGCGTCGTAATTCTGATCCCGGGGGAAATGCAGCTCCGGGATAAAATCCACAAACAGAATTTCCCGGTGCAGGTTGCGTCTGTAGTGGCTGTACAGGTAGTAATCATGCAGTCTCGGGTCCGAGGTGCTTCTTCCTACCGCGGCGATGGCGTAACGCATGACGCTACGCTTGCCCAGTATCTGGTTGAGCTCCACCGCTTCGGAATACTCCAGGGTATCGACTTCTTCCTGCCACTGAAAATTGGTGATAAAGCGCAGGTGATGGTTTTCATCCAGCGGCCGGCCAAGATCCCACCGGCTGCGTATAGAATAACCTTCTTCGTTGAACCAGGAGGCGCGATTGTAGGACTCCAGCTGCCAGGGAGACTCAAGCTGCCACAGCCGTTCGCCGGTAAAGCGCACATAAGGATCCGGCGGCCAGCGCACCTTGACCCCGGCGCCGGCCTGCAGGTTC
>JBFGZI010000124.1:0-6797 GCA_041586855.1 Oceanisphaera sp.
CGTTGCCGGCTGGGCGGCCACCTGCACACAGATATTGAAGTACCAGCGGCCCCGCGCATCTTCCGAGAAGCTACCGGCGCGGAATTGATACTGGGACAGGCCATAGCTGTCCCATACCTTGAAGTGGTGCCCGGCAAATTTAACCTGGCCGTTGCGCCACTGGGTCGCCCGGCTCTTGAAGGGGATAAAGCCAAGGGAGCGTTTTGAGCCGGAGCTGACGCGCCAACGCAACTTGGCCCGTTTGAACTGCTTACGGGCCTTGGCATGAACGGCAATGATTTCCTGCACCGTGGCCGAGCCGATCAGATAACCGCGCTCTTTCTGAATGCCCGCCGTCAATTTCTGAACATCAAACGCAGACAACCACTCACGCTTAATCGGGCCAAGGTCGCTATGGTTGCGGCCGGCCTTCATGGTCAGTTCGTTGGCGCGGTTAAAGACTTGATTGACCTCGAACACCATCTGCCTGAGCAGTTTGGCGTGCTTGTCCTTAACGCGAACGCTGAGTGTTTTGGTCTGTACGTTCATACAGTACATGATAGAGCATTGACGTTGCTTCGCAACGTGGCGCTATCCCTCCCCGCCCTAAAAGGACGGGGCTTCCCGCGCCGTTTTGGTGATGAGCGAAGCGAATCCCAACAAGGCAGGCGGCTGTTAAATGTTGGAATTCGCCAAGGCTCATTCCAACCTACCGCTCTTAGCGGGTATCTACGTTAACGGTATCCCCTGAGTATCCCGAAACCTGTTCAGCGGTGTGCAAAGCGGCACATGGGCGGCACAAAAAAAGCCAGCGCATTGATGCAGCTGGCTTTTTCAGTGTCTGTATGGTGGCCCCTCCCAGACTTGAACTGGGGACCTAACGATTATGAGTCGTGTGCTCTAACCAACTGAGCTAAGGGGCCAAAAGTGGAGCTGATTATAGGGAAAGCCGTCTTGGCTGTCCAGTCAGGGTGACCCCATATCAGTTTGATTTTTAAGCGGTTGGCACTTGAGGCGGAAAAGAGAAAGGGCGCCGAGGCGCCCTGTTATCGTTTTTGACCGTCGCTAAACAGCGGCTTACTCGTCGAGGAAGCTGCGCAGTACTTCGGAGCGGCTGGGATGGCGCAGTTTGCGCAATGCCTTGGCTTCGATCTGGCGGATACGCTCGCGGGTCACGTCGAACTGCTTGCCTACTTCTTCCAGGGTGTGGTCGGTGTTCATGTCGATACCGAAGCGCATGCGCAGCACCTTGGCTTCCCGGGCGGTCAGGCCCGAGAGTACGTCCTTGGTGGCGTTGCGCAGGCTTTCGCTGGTGGCCTGGTCCGCAGGCAACGACAAGGTCGTGTCCTCGATAAAGTCGCCCAGATGGGAGTCTTCATCGTCGCCGATGGGCGTTTCCATCGAGATCGGCTCTTTGGCGATTTTCAGCACCTTGCGGATCTTGTCTTCCGGCATGGCCATACGGTGAGCCAGCTCTTCCGGCGTCGGTTCACGGCCCATTTCCTGCAGCATCTGGCGGGAAATACGGTTGAGCTTGTTGATGGTCTCGATCATGTGCACCGGGATACGGATGGTACGGGCCTGATCCGCGATGGAGCGGGTAATGGCCTGACGGATCCACCAGGTGGCGTAGGTCGAGAACTTGTAGCCGCGACGGTATTCAAACTTGTCCACTGCCTTCATCAGACCGATGTTGCCTTCCTGAATCAGATCCAGGAACTGCAGGCCACGGTTGGTGTACTTCTTGGCGATGGAGATAACCAGACGCAGGTTGGCCTCAACCATTTCTTTCTTGGCGCGACGGGCCTTGGCCTCGCCGATGCTCATGCGACGGTTGATGTCCTTGATCTGCGAGATGGTCAGGCCGGTTTCTTCTTCTACCAGCTTGAGCTTGCCGATGGAGCGCAGCACGTCTTCGGCCACATCTTCCATCTTCACCGACCAGGTTTTACCGGCAGCCAGCTGCTTGTTAAACCATTCCTGTTCGCTTTCGTGTTGAGCAAAGGCCTGCACGAAGGTCTTCTTCGGCATTTTGCACTGCTCTACACACAGCTTCAGGATGAGGCGCTCCTGGATGCGAACGCGCTCCATGGTGTTACGCATGGCATTGACCAGGCGATCGAACTGCTTGGGCACCAGTCGGAATTCGCGGAAGATATAGGCGAGTTCGGCGATCTGCTCGGCGGCCTCGGTCGAGGTGCGGCCTTTGGCTTCGATGGTGGCGCGCATGATTTCATACTGTTCGCGCAAGGCGCCGAACTTTTCGCGAGCCAGCTCGGGATCGGGGCCGGTGTCGACTTCCTCTTCTTCTTCGTCGTCTTTTTCTTTTTCTTCGTCGTCGTCTTCGTCTTCCAGCTCCTTCTCACTCAGCTCGGAGCCGATGTGAGTGGCGGTGGGGGCAACGGTGTCGACGGCGTCCGGGTCGAGAAAACCGGAGATGATGTCGCTCAGTTTGATATCACCGGCTTCGAAACGGTCAAACTGATCGAGCAGAGAGGTGATGGTCTCGGGGTATTCGGACACCGAGCTCTGCACCTGATTGATGCCTTCTTCAATCCGTTTGGCGATGTTGATTTCGCCTTCCCGGGTCAGCAGTTCAACTGTGCCCATTTCACGCATGTACATGCGCACCGGATCAGTGGTGCGGCCAATTTCAGATTCGACAGAAGCCAGCGCCTGAGCGGCGGCTTCTGCGGCGTCTTCGTCGGCGGTGGTTTCAGACATCATCAGATCATCGGCATCGGGGGCGCTTTCCACCACCTGAATACCCATATCATTGATCATCTGAATGATATCTTCGATTTGATCGGAATCGACAATATCCTGAGGAAGATGATCGTTTACCTCGGCATAGGTCAGGTAACCCTGTTCTTTACCTTTGGCAACGAGAAGTTTAAGCTGAGACTGCGGGGTTTGCTCCATAGAACTCGTCCGGTTAGATGTTGCAAGAGGGTGTAGGCATCAGGCACTCTTTTATGGCGCGCAAGTAGCCGATTATAACAAAATTTGACCAGCCTCGCTATGCTGGTCTGTGCTTGCCAACACGCCTCGCCTTCATATAACGGTGAGAGTGCTGCAGCGTTCAATGGTTCATTATTACCCGTATGCCGGGCCTGTTTTACGATATTGGGGCGTCACGCCCACTTTTCAATGTTCAGCTGCTGCCACCCTTGCTTTCGCTGAGCAGCAGCAGTAATTCCTGTTTTTCTGCCGAGGTCAGTCCATGCTGACTGCTTTTTCGTTGCAGAGATTCGATACGGCTGGCCAGGTACTCGTTGATCAACACCACGAAGATATCCTGCAATTCCTGCTCGATATGATCGCCTGCGAACAGACCTTCGGCCATGGCCAGTCGAGCCAGCGCCGGTTCGGATTCATGACCGCGCCAGTGTTCGAGCAACCGGGCCGTGGTCATTTCCGGTCGTTGTTGTACCTGACTCAGCAGTGTCTGCAGCAGTCCCATGCCGGGTAATGGCAATTCGGCCAGCTCGGGCATGGCCGGTAGTCTGGCAGCGGCAGCCGGATATTGTAGCACAAGGGCAATGGCCCGGCGAAGAGGGGTCAGCTTTATCTTTTTACTGGCCCGTCTGGCCGGGGCTGGCGGCTCGGTGCCGCTCTTCTGCAAACGCCCGAACAGCTCCCGTACCCGGCGTTCGTTTTCACCCCAGTTCAGCTGGCGTGAAAGACGGGTGATCAGACCTTCGCGGGTAAAGCCTTCCGGCACTCGAATAATGGCTTCCGCCGCCTTGTTGGCCAGCTCGTGCTGGCCGGCGTCACCGCTCATGGTGTCCTGGGCCAGACGCTCGAACAGAAAGTCGCCGAAGTCCTGGGCCTGGCTCAGCTGCTGCTCAAAGGCCGGTGCGCCCAGCTTGCGCACCAGGGTGTCGGGATCTTCACCATCGGGCAGAAACACGAATTTCAGGCTGCGGCCGTCCTGCATCAGTGGCAGGGCGTTTTCCAGCGCCCGCCAGGCGGCCTCGCGTCCGGCTCTGTCACCATCGTAGCAGCAGATCACCTCGCGGGTGGTGCGGAACAGCAGTTGCAGATGGTCGGGTGTAGTAGAGGTGCCCAGGCTGGCAACCGCATAGTCGATGCCAAACTGGGCCAGCGCCACCACATCCATATAACCTTCCACCACCAGAATACGCTCCGGGTTACGGTGGGTCTGGCGAACTTCGTAGAGGCCGTACAGTTCGCGACCCTTGTGAAACACCGGCGTTTCCGGCGAGTTCAGATATTTTGGAGTGCCGTCACCCAGTACCCGACCGCCGAAACCGATCACCCGGCCGCGTCTGTCGTGGATGGGGAACATGATGCGATCGCGAAAACGATCGTAGACGCGGCCATTGTCGCTTTGCAGCAGCATGCCGCCTTCAATCAGCTGCCGTTCGGCCTCCGGATTGCGGGCAAACTGGCGTTTGACGCCGTCCCACTGTTCCGGCACATAGCCGATGCCGAAATGCTTGACCACCTCGCCGCTCAGGCCCCGGCCCTTGAGGTAGTTGATGGCATCCTGGGACTGGCGCAGCTGAACCTGATAGAAGCGGCTGATATCCTTGAGCTGGCCGTAGAGATCCTGACGTACCGCCTTTGCCGCCGCCTGTTGGGCCGGAGACAGGGATGAACCGCCGTTTTCCCGCGGGACCGTGACCCCGTGCATGCCGGCGAGTTCGTCGATGGCATCGAGAAACTCCAGTCCGTCATATTCCATCAGGAAGCCCAGCACGGTGCCGTGGGCGCCACAGCCGAAGCAATGATAGAACTGTTTATCGGCACTGACGGTAAAGGAGGGGGATTTTTCGTTGTGAAAGGGGCAGCAGGCCTGATAGTTCTTGCCGGCTTTTTTCAGTTTTACCCGCTGATCGATAAGATCGACGATGTCGGTGCGGGCCAGCAGGTCGTCAATAAAAGATTGGGGGATTCTGCCTGTCATCATTCACCGGAAAGCGAAAAAAACAAAGCCGTGCTTCATGAAGAGGCACGGCCCGTCGGCAGGGAACAGCGTGAGCGCTTAAGCCAGTCTGGCTTTGATGCTGGCGCTGACCTTACCCATGTCTGCACGTCCCTGGATCTGCGGTTTGAGCACCGCCATCACTTTGCCCATATCCTGCATGCCAGTGGCACCGGTATCGGCGATGGCTTGCGTCAGCAAGGCATCCAGTTCGTCTGCGGTCAGAGGTTGCGGCAGGAATTCCTGCAGCACCACGATTTCCTGGCGTTCACCATCGGCCAGCTCCTGACGTCCGGCCTGCTCAAACTGAGTGGCGGCGTCTTTACGCTGTTTCACCATTTTGGTGACGATAGTGATGATGGCGTCATCATCCAGGGTCTCGCGGCTGTCTATCTCTTTTTGTTTGATCTCTGCCAGCAGCATACGCAAGGTGCCGAGGCGCGCCTTGTTTCTGGCACGCATGGCAATCTTTTGTTGCTCTGACAGCTGGTCTTTTAAAGACATGAGATCAAATACAACTTAGTACAGACGAGTACGACGTGCGTTTTCGCGAGCCAGTTTCTTGGCATGACGCTTAACAGCAGCAGCCTTGGCGCGCTTGCGTTCGGTGGTCGGCTTCTCGTAGTGCTCGCGACGACGCACTTCAGACAGAATACCGGCCTTTTCGCAGGAACGCTTGAAACGACGCAGGGCTACGTCGAAGGGCTCGTTTTCACGTACTTTAATTACTGGCATGTGCCTCTCACCTCGGTTAACTGGTCTGTCACCGACCAGTTTGACTAATAAAAATGGTGCGAAATTCTACTCTGAACCGGAACCCAAAGTAAAGTCCGACAGCCCTTCGCTGGTTAAAAAATCACGGGGAGGGTAACATAGGCCCCTCTTTTCCGACAGCCTTGAATGATTAGACCGACATGCGTGTACTAGGTATAGAAACCTCCTGTGATGAAACCGGCATCGCCATCTATGACGACCAACTCGGTATCATGGCTCACCAGTTATACAGCCAGGTAGCGCTGCATGCGGACTACGGTGGCGTGGTGCCCGAGCTTGCCAGCCGGGATCATATTCGTAAAACCATTCCTTTGATTGAAGCAGCCCTGGCCGATGCCGGCTGTACCAAAGACGATATTGACGGTGTGGCCTATACCGCCGGCCCTGGCCTGATGGGTGCCCTGCTGGTAGGTGCCACCATAGGCCGCAGCCTGGCCTTTGCCTGGAACAAGCCGGCGGTGGCGGTGCATCACATGGAAGGCCATCTGCTGGCCCCCATGCTGGAAGAGCGGGTGCCGGCCTTTCCCTTTGTCGCCTTGCTGGTGTCCGGTGGACACACCCTGCTGGTGCGGGTGGACGGTATCGGTCGCTATGAAATTCTGGGCGAGTCGGTTGACGATGCGGCCGGTGAGGCCTTCGATAAAACCGCCAAGCTGATGGGGCTGGATTATCCCGGTGGCCCGCGGCTGGCCAAGCTTGCCGAACAGGGTCAGCCCAACCGCTTCAAATTCCCGCGTCCCATGACCGACAGACCCGGGCTGGATTTCAGCTTTTCCGGTCTCAAGACCGCTACCGCCACCACCATCGCCAGTGAGGGCAACGATGACCAGACCCGGGCCGACATCGCCCACGCCTTTCAGCAGGCGGTAGTGGATACCCTGGCCATCAAGTGCAAGCGTGCCCTGCAACAGACCGGGCTCAATCGTCTGGTGGTGGCTGGTGGTGTGAGTGCGAATGTCTCGTTACGTCAGCAGCTGGAAGCACTGATGAAGGGACTGAAGGGAGAGGTATTCTATCCGCGTAACGAATACTGTACCGACAACGGGGCCATGATTGCCTTCGCCGGTCTGCAACGGCTGAAAGCCGGTGAGAC
>JBFGZI010000125.1:0-6787 GCA_041586855.1 Oceanisphaera sp.
TGCCCTGCGGGTTCGGCTAAACGCGTTTTTCTCTTTGTTGAGAGGGCTTTGCTTAGAATAACTAGGCTACAACCCTCTCGCCGCGATAAAAACGCGTTTAACTCGAACAAAATTTCACCGCGAAAGGTCAACAGACCCTAGCAGTGTGAGTGCCGGCGTATCCTCTCTCCCGTGGAGGATTGAATGTGAAAACGCAAACGCGCAAGATGAAGACAACAGCTTGCTCGCCGGAGCCGCGTTGTTCCGGCGCAGCGGCACAGTGTCAATGACAGGATCGCATACAGAGGTGCTTATGGACATCGGTGTACCACGGGAAATCAAGAATAATGAATATCGGGTCGGCATGACGCCGGGTGGCGTCAAGGAGCTGGTGCGCGATGGCCACCGGGTGTTGGTGCAATGCGGCGCCGGCAGCGGTATCGGCCTGCTCGATGAAGATTATGCCGCCGCCGGTGCCGAGCTGGTGCCAGAGGCGAGCGACATCTTTGCGCGGGCCGAGATGGTGGTCAAGGTCAAGGAACCCCAGCCGGAAGAATACCGACAATTACGATCCGGTCAGCTGCTGTTTACCTACCTGCATCTGGCGCCGGATCTGGCTCAGACCCGGGGGCTATTGAAGTCTGGTTGTACCGCCATCGCCTACGAGACTGTCACCGATGACCGGGGCGGCCTGCCGTTGCTGGCGCCGATGAGCGAAGTGGCCGGTCGCATGGCGGTACAGGCCGGCGCCTATTGTCTGGAAAAAGCCCAGGGCGGGCGAGGGGTGCTGCTGGGCGGTGTGCCGGGCGTGGCACCGGGCCGGGTACTGGTGCTGGGCGGTGGTGTGGTGGGCATCAATGCCGCCCGCATGGCGCTCGGACTGGGCGCCGATGTGACCATACTCGACAAGTCGCTGACCCGCTTGAAAGAGCTGGACAGCCTTTACGGCCCGGGACTGAAAACCCTGTATTCCACCGTCGATAACATCGAGTTTGAACTGGCTCGCAGCGATCTGGTTATCGGCGCCGTGCTGATCCCGGGAGCGGCCGCGCCCAGGCTGGTGACGCGCGACATGCTCAAACTGCTGCCCCAGGGCGCCGTGCTGGTGGATGTGGCCATCGATCAGGGCGGTTGTTTCGAAACCAGCCATGCCACCACCCATCAGCAGCCCACCTTCGAGGTGGACGGCATAGTGCACTATTGCGTGGCCAATATGCCGGGGGCGGTGGCCCGCACCTCTACCTTTGCCTTGACCAACGCCACCTTGCCCTTCATTCAGGCGCTGGCCAACCAGGGCTGGTTGCAGGCGTTGCAGCAAGACCAGCACCTGGCGAATGGCCTCAACGTGCACCAGGGAAAAATCACCTGCCAGGCGGTGGCCGAGGCTCATGATCTGGACCATACCCCGTTGGCACAGGTGCTGGCAACGGGCTGAAAATGGCGTGAACAGGCCGGTTTTCTCATGCAGGGAGAGACGAAAATGGCATTGAGCAAAGAGCAGGAAGAACGGGCCCGGGCGCGATTTATCGATGGCATGGACGAGGTGGGCGATACGGATCTGAATGATGCGGCCCAAGGGGGCGAGCGCAAGCTGAACAGATTCGGCGACAGGCCGCCGGGTTCGCTGGCCGAGTGGTGGCAGGAACTGCAGTTGATGGTGAGCCTGCTCAACGACTATCGCAAGGGTGACTACCGGGCCGTGCCCTGGAAGGTGATTGCCGCCATTACCGGGGCAGTCATCTATTTTGTGTCGCCGCTGGACGTGGTGCCGGACTTTCTGCCGCTGGCCGGTTACCTGGACGATGCGCTGGTGATCAAGCTGGCGCTGGATTTGGCCCGCTCGGATCTGGCCCGATATGCACACTGGAAAGAGCAACAAAACGGTGAGGAGTGAGGAAATCCCTCACTCCTCACTCCTCATCCCTCACTCCTTACCCTTCACTCCGAACCAGGGCTACGCCGGCAGCAGCTCTCTGTGCAGGTCGATAATCACCTGGTTGGCGCTGTCTTCCTGTACCAGGAAACACAGATTGTGCGGGCTGGCGCCGTAGCAGATCATGCGAATGTTGACGTTCTCCAATGCCTGAAACACCCGAGTGCCGGTGCCGTTGACTTCGCTCATGCGATTGCCAATCAGCGCCACCAGTGCCAGGCCCTGTTCGACCTTGAGGTGACAGTGCCTGCCGAGTTCGGCCTTCACTTCTTCGGTCAGCAGCTCGGCGCCGGCGTCCAGGGTCAGCGACACGCAAATTTCCGAGGTGGTGATCAGGTCTACCGAAATCTTGTGTTTGGCCAGAATACCGAATACCTCGGCCAGAAAACCGTGTACCTGAAACATGCTCTGGTTGGTCAGGGTCAGCAGCACCTGATTGCGACGCAGGGCCAGGGCGCGGAACAGAGGCTGACTGGGGGTACTGTTGCGAATCCAGGTGCCACCGGCTTCCGGCGCCTTGCTGGAACCCACAAACACGGGAATCTGCTTGCGTACCGCCGGTTGCAGGGTGGCGGGGTGCAGCACCTTGGCACCGAAGGTGGCCATTTCGGAAGCTTCGCTGAAGCTGATTTCGGGAATGGCACGGGCCTCGCTTACCAGTCGCGGATCCGTGGTGTAGATACCGGGTACGTCGGTCCAGATTTGCACGGCGATGGCGTCCAGCGCTTCGGCCAGCAGGGCGGCGGAAAAATCGCTGCCGCCCCGGCCAAGAGTGGTGGTGCGGCCGTCCTGAGCGGCGCCGATAAAGCCCTGGGTGACCACCAGTTGGTTGTCGCACAGGGGCTTGAGTTCTTTTTCCACTTCGGCGCGCAGGGTGGCCAGATCGGGGGTAGCCCGGCTGAAACGATCGTCGGTACGCATCACCTTGCGCACATCAAACCATACCGCCGGGGTACCGCGGTGGCGCAACAGCTCCACGAACAGCCGGGTAGACATCAGTTCACCCTGGGCCACGATTTCATCGTGCAGTGCCTTGGTGGGGCTGATGGCGGCGCTGTCGGACAGCTCCTTGATATGGACCAGAATATCCTCGATATGCCGGGTCAGCATCTCGGGCTTGTCCAGGCTGTCGAGAATGCCTTGCTGAATATCGGTCAACTGTTGCAGCAGCGCGGCACGCGACTCGGGCTGCTGTTCGCCCGAGGCCAGGGCCACCAGCAGGTTGGTGACGCCGGAGCTGGCGCTTAGTACCGCCAGGCGGGTATCGGGGTTTTGTTCGAGAATGGCGGCGCAACGGCTCATGGCGTCGGCATCGGCGACGCTGGTTCCACCAAATTTGGCAACGGTTAACTGACTCAAGTGCAGCTCCTTGATGTGTGCATATAGTAAATAACGGGGAAACGGCTGCAGAGACGGGGAAGGTCACTTAGAAGCACGCCACCCACAGGTGACAACCCGAAGGATTCAGCCTTCGTAGCCGAGGATGATACGCTGCCCCGTAGCACCCTCTCGGCGTTATCTCCCCTGACCGGCGATCCTGGGAGTGGAAGCTCCTCCTGCCGGCTGCCTGAATAACGCGCCTCTTCTTGCCCGACATGCGGGCTGCCATATAAGTACTGACTATGACTGTCGCTGTCAATAATTAAGTGGTCAAATTCATGTTATTTCAGCGTTATACCAGATCTTTCATCATGATCTTGGAACGACGCTGGTAGTTGTAGAGCGCCTGCTTGCCCATCGGCAGGGCGCTGACATCCACCGGTTCGAAACCGCGTTCCCGAAACCAGTGAATGGAGCGGGTGGTCAGGATAAACAGCCGGCTCATGCCGCGCTTCTTGGCCTGCTCTTCCACCTTTTGCAACAGCATGTCGCCCCGACTGCCCCGGCGATAATCCGGATGAATGGCCACACAGGCCATTTCCGCCATCGCCTCTTCCGGGAAGGGATAGAGGGCAGCACAGCCGATAATGGCGCCGTCTTTCTCGATGATGGTGAACTGATCGACTTCCATTTCCAGCTGCTCGCGAGAGCGACGCACCAGTACGCCTTCTTCTTCCAGCGGGCGGATCAGGTCCAGGATGCCGCCGATGTCGTCGATACGGGCCTGGCGAGCCTGCTCGGCACTCAGGCTGACCAGCTGGGTACCCAGACCGTCACGGGTGAACAGTTCCTGAATAAGCGCCCCGTCTTCCTTGTAACTCACCAGATGGCTGCGGGGCACCCCGGCGCGACAGCTGGAGATGGCCGCCCGCAGATAACGGGCGGTGCCGGACAGGGTCTCGCCATCGGACAGCAGTCGCTGCAGGTGTACTTCGGCCTGTTCGGGAAAGAGTTCCGGAATGGCCACCCCCTCTTCGTCGAGCACACCGCGTTGAGAGCAGAATCCAATCAGCTTCTCGGCCTTGAGTTCGATGGCCAGGCGTCGGGCCAGCTCTTCGGAAGACAGGTTGAAGCTTTCACCGGTCACCGAAAAGCCGATAGGAGAGATCAGCACGGTGGCGCCGTTGGCCAGCTGATGATGAATGGTGTCGGTATGAATGCGACGTACCCGGCCGGAATGCTGATAATCCACGCCATCATCCACTCCCAGTGGCTGGGCGGTGACAAAGTTTCCGGTGACCACGTTGATGCGAGCGTTCTGCATGGGGGTATTGATAAGCCCCATCGACAGTCGGGCCATGATATCCATCTGCAAGCCGCCACAGACATTCTTGATGATGCGAAAGCTGTGCTCGTCGGTTACCCGGGTGTGCTTGTGAAAGACATTTTCCAGCCCGGCTTCTTCCAGCCCCTGATCGATTTGCGGACGGGCGCCAAAGACGATGACCAATCGGATACCGAGGCTGGTCAGCAAGGCAATATCAGTGATGATATTGGGGAAATTATCCTGCTCGATGGCTTCGCCACCGAGCATGACCACGAAGGTGGAGCCCCGGTGCAGATTGACATAGGGGCTGGATTGACGAAACGCCTTGACCAGGGCGGCATCGGTATCGCGCACGGACTGTCCTTGGAAACATGAGAAAACAGACAATAATGATCGTGAAAAATAATGCAAAAAACAAGACTAAATATTTACTTGTGAATGAGGCCAAGACAGGACGGGAGCATCCGTTTTTAACGAATGCACCCGTCCTGGAGGTCAAGAGATTTGAGCGATCGGTTTCGGTTTGATTTTTATCAAAGTAGCAAGGGTGGAAAAGCAGGATACTGAGTACCGTTTAATATCAGATATAAAACATGAATCATGATTTATGTTGCCACTTTGATTCATTAATGTGAACAGCTATCAACACTGCAATCATGATAGTCGTATGCTACCTTTCGGTTGTTTTGCTCGGTTTGCCGGGCAAAATCCAGGTAACTATAGCCAAAATAAAAAAGTGAGAAAAAAAATGAAAAGTAAACTGCGCTTATCCATTTTGGGAGGGCTGGCAGCACTGTCGAGTACGCCTGTATTCGCGGCTGCGGGGCCATTGGATTTGACCTCTTCTACTGTGGGCATTTTTGCTGTTGTGATCTTCGTTCTGGCCTATCTGCTGGTGATGGGTGAAGAATACCTCCATCTGCGTAAATCCAAACCTGTACTGGTTGCCGCCGGTATCATCTGGGTTGCTATCGGTTGGACCTACATATCCGATGGCATTCCGGGGGTCACCGAGGAAGCCTTCCGTCACAATCTGCTGGAATATGCCGAACTGTTGCTGTTCCTGCTGGTGGCCATGACCTATATCAACGCCATGGAAGAACGTCGGTTGTTTGATGCCCTTCGGGCCTGGATGGTGCGCAAGGGTTTCAGCTACAGAACGCTGTTCTGGATGACAGGATTTCTGGCCTTCTTTATTTCTCCCATTGCCGACAACCTGACCACGGCGCTGCTGATGTGCGCCGTGGTGACCAAGGTGGCGGAAGGGGACAAGCGTTTTATCAACCTGTGCTGTATCAATATCGTCATTTCCGCCAACGCCGGTGGTGCCTTCAGTCCCTTTGGTGATATCACCACCCTGATGGTCTGGCAGGCGGGTATTGTCAAGTTCAACGAGTTCTTCGTCCTGTTTATTCCCTCACTGATCAACTACCTGATACCGGCCGTGGTGATGAGCTTCTTTATTGAAAACCGCAAACCGGCGGCGCTCAATGAGACAGTGGAGCTCAAGCGCGGCGCTCTTCGTATTGTCTTCCTGTTCCTGCTGACGGTTGCCTCGGCCGTTGCCTGCCACAGCCTGCTGCACCTGCCGCCGGTACTGGGCATGATGACCGGACTGGGCTATCTGCAGTTTTTTGGATATTTCCTGCGCCAGACTTTGCCGGGATCCCTGGCGCGCAAGCGGGCTCTGGCCCAGCAGCGTAACGATGAAGAAGCCCTCAGCCGCTTGGGCAGCGTGGTGCCGTTCGATGTCTTCAACCGAATTGCGCGGGCCGAGTGGGATACCCTGCTGTTTTTCTACGGGGTGGTGATGTGCGTGGGTGGCCTGGGCTTTATGGGTTATCTGGCACTGGTGTCCGAGGCGCTCTATGGCGGCTGGGATGCGGTGTATGCCAACGTCGCGCTGGGCGTGGTGTCTGCGATGGTGGATAACATTCCGGTGATGTTCGCGGTGCTGTCCATGCAGCCGGAAATGTCCCATGGTAACTGGCTGCTTATCACCCTGACCGCCGGTGTGGGCGGCAGCCTCTTGTCCATCGGCTCGGCCGCCGGCGTGGCGCTGATGGGCCAGGCCCGGGGCATGTATACCTTTTTAGGCCACCTCAAGTGGGCTCCGGTGATCTTCCTTGGTTATGTGGCGAGCATCTTGGCGCACCTGTGGCTGAACGCAGGTACCTTCGAGGTGTTTGGTTGAGGAAAGCCATCAGCGTTAAGCGATGAGGCAAAAA
>JBFGZI010000126.1:0-6779 GCA_041586855.1 Oceanisphaera sp.
GTGATGGCCATCGCCGGCATCTGGATCACCATGGGTCTGAACAGCCCGGACATGACCCGCAAGCTGGAGCGCTCTCGCGACCACAGCAGCAAGAATTTCTTTATCCGTAACCGCAAGCCCTTTTTCGCCCAGATCACCGGCCTTATCGTAATTGGCTCCGGCATTCTGATGGTGGGCATGATCGGCGGTATCCTCACCGGTACCTGGGACCCTATCGAGATCGTACTGAACTCCATGAGTTCGCCCATAGTGCTGATCCTGAGCATGATCACCATCGCCTTTGCCCAGTGGTCCACCAACACCGCGGCCAACCTGATGCCGTCCGCGCTTATCCTGATGAACGTCTTCCCCCGACTGAACTTTGGCCAGGGTGTGGCTATCTCCGGCGCCATCGGTCTGCTGATGATGCCCTGGGTATTTGCCGATAACCTGCTGTGGTTCAGCGTTATTACCTCGGGTCTGTTGGGTCCGGTAGCAGGCATCATGCTGGCCGACTTCTACCTGCTGCGCCGTGGTCAGCTGAACGTGGACGACTTCTATGATCCCAAGGGCCCCTTCGTTTACCAGAACAACTACAACCTGCGCGCCTTCCTGGTCTACGGTCTGTCTTTTGTCTGCAGCCTGGTGTTCATCGACATGGCATTCTTCGTTGGCCTGGTAGTGAGTGTGGTGGGTTATTACGTGATAATGAAACCCATTGCCCGTCCTGCCGGTGTGAATGCAGTGCCCGCAAAATCCTGAATCCTGCGCATTAAGCATTGATTGTATCTTTGGCCCCCTGGTGGGGCCTTTTTTTGTTTGCCCGGCGAAGCTGGCCCTTTGTCCGACCTTTGCAGAGTAACCAAATAGATCAGTTATTTAATCTGCTTGGTATAAATGAAAAGCCCCGCTTCGGCGGGGCTTTCTAAAGTTGGCGGTAAGCTCGGGCGGACTCAGGGCTGTCGGCAAAACGCCGTGAGCAGGGCCAGCAGCGCCGGGTAGAAATCGCTGGCGGTGTCTGTCTGCTGGGCGCGGCGGCTCAGCTCGGGCAGCCAGCTGGCCAGCTCTTCCTTTACGAACAGCTTGAGGTCGGCTTCGGCTTCCGGAGTGGATGCGTCTGCCAGACGCCGATAGCCTTCGGCCAGATAATCCAGCATCACCGCCAGGTGATCTGCCGGCTCTTTGAAGTCGCCATCCACCGCGTAACCCGCGGCCGCCAGCCGCTGCTGCATCCGCTGAGCCGCCGGACCATTGAAGGTGCCGCTGTCCTGATACAGAGAAGCATAAGGCGCCGGGCTGTGGCGGGCGTCACTCAGAAACAGGCCGGCGAAGTCGGCGGCCAGCTCCAGCCTGGGGTGCCCCAGCAGTGACAGGGTGCCTATGGCCTGACGCAGTCGTTTGGCCGGTTCGGACAGTGTCGGTTGCCGGGCAAGCTCATCCAGCAGCGGGTTGGCGTCTCCGCTTTGGTAGGCCTGCAGTTCGGCCTCGCTCAACTCTCTCGACAGCAGGGTAGAAAACCACTGGCACAGCAGGGCCTGCTGTTGCCAGTATTCTGTTGCGGCGAGGGGCAGGCTGTCGCCTGCCGTCGTCTTGTGTGTCATCAGATCTCCACCATGTCAGGACCACCGAAGGAGGTCACCGCCGGCGCGGGGCCGGTGAATTTTTCTATTTCTACCAGACAGGTGTTGGCGCTGGGGGCCTGGGCCAGTCTGGAGGTGCCCACATCCATGGTCAGGGTGTTGGGATCGCCATAGGTGTCGAGTGCGCCTATACTGGCATCGGTGGGGCCGTACCAGGCACCTTCGTGGATGCGGATCACCCCGGACGGGAAGCGGTCCGATACCCGGGCACCGGCCAGCAGCTGGCCCCGGTCGTTGTAGACCCGCACCAGATCGCCGTCACTGATGCCGCGGGTATCGGCGTCGGCCGGGCTCAGATAGACCGGCTCCCGACCCTGCACCGCATAGGTGGCCCGGTATTCGTCCGACTCGCACATCTGGGAGTGCAGTCGCTGATCCGGGTGTACCGACTGCAGCCACAGCGGGAACTTGTCCGAACCAGGACCACCGTGAGAACGCTCGGTTTTTTCCATCCATATAGGGTGAGACTTGCAGTCTTCGTAGCCGTAGCTGCCGATCTTGCGGCTGCTGATTTCGATAAAGCCCGAAGGGGTGCCCACGGCGTTGACTTCCGGGTCTTCCCGAAAGGCCGCATGGCGCACCCAGGGGCTGCCTTCACCGAAGTCCACATAGCCTTTTTCCCAGAATTCGTCGAACTCGGGCATGGGGTAGCTGCCTTCGTTGGCGGCCTTGCATTCGTCGTAGAGCTGGACCAGCCACTGGCGCTCGTCCTTGCCCTGGGTGTATTCCTCATGGCGGCCGTAGCGGCGACACAGATCGGTGAAAATATCGAAGTCACTGCGAGAGTGGAACAACGGGTCCACCAGCTTGTGCATGGCCAGCAGGCCGCGCTTGGCGTAGGAGCCATAGATGTCGATGTCGTTGCGCTCGAACTGGGTACAGGCCGGCAGCACCAGATCCGAGAAGCGGCAGGTGGCGTTCCAGGAATAATCGATGGTCACCACGGTTTCCAGCTTGCGGAACGCCTGCTTCATGCGGTTGTGATCCTGGTGATGGTGCCAGGGGTTGCAGCCGCTGAAGACGCACATTTTCACGTCGGGGAAGGTGACGTCACCGCCGTTGTACTGAATTTTGCCGCCCGGCTCGAGCAGACAGTCGATCCAGCGGGCCACCGGAATGATGCGGCTGGCCCCCTGAAAATCGTCGTTGTCGTGCACGGGCTTCTTGCCCGGATCCAGGTTGCGGGGAAAGCCGCCCGGCGCACTGGCACCGGTGGCCGGCACCCCGATGGAGCTGTAATGGTGGGCATAGCTGATGCCGCCGCCGGGCAGACCAATCTGGCCCAGCATGGCCGCCAGCACGGCGCCGGCCCAGTAGGGCTGCTCGCCATGCTGCTGACGCTGAATGGCCCAGCCGAACATCAGCTGGGTGCGATCACTCGCCAGCTGGCGGGCGAATTCGCGGATGCGGTCGGCTTCGATGCCACAGATGGCCGCGGCCCACTCGGGGGTTCTTTCCACCTTGTCTTCGGTCTTGCCCAGCACATAGTCGATAAAGGGCTCGAAACCCAGGGTGTAGGTGCCGAGGAAGTCTTTATCGTACAGCGCTTCCTTGTACAGGGTATGGGCGATGGCCAGCATGAAGGCCACGTCGCTCTGGGGGTTGATGTAGAGCTGTTCGCAGCCCAGATAGGCCTGGGTCTTGGTCTGTACCGGGTCGACGCTGACCACCTTGATGCTGCCATCGGCAATCTTGGCTTTAAGCTGCTCCAGGTAGCCGTAGGCCTGGTGGGTTTCGCAGTTCCAGCCGACCTGCAGGTTCTTGACCGGATCGTTGGCCCACAGCACCAGGGTCTTGGTGTTTTCCAGGATCAGCGGCCAGGAGGTGCCCTGATCGTACACCTCGGTAGAGCCCAGCACATAGGGCATGATCACCTGGCCGGCACCGGTGGAGTAGTCACCCACCTTGCTGACGAAGTTGCCATGCAGGTTGACGCCCCGCTGCATGTGGCTGCCGCAGCTGTGGAACTGACCGGTCTGGCGCCAGCCGGTGGCGCCGGCATACAGCGCCCAGGGGCCGTATTGGGTTTGGGTGCGTTCCAGCTCTTCATGGAACAGGTCCAGAGCTTCGTCCCAGGTCAGGCGTACAAAGCGGTTGTCGCCCCGTTGAGTGCGGTCGCTGTTCTCGCGGTTTTTCAGCCAGTCCAGCCGCGCCATGGGGTAGCGAATACGCGAAGGGTTGTAAATCAGCCCCTTGATGCCGTTAAGCATGTCGGTGGGGTGCTTGTCCAGCTCGAAGGCCTTGACCTCGCTGACCACACCACCCTTGACCAGCGCCTTGAAGGCACCCCAGTGGGAGCCGGCCATTTTCCAGCTCCCCTCACTGGAAACCGCCGCTTCGGCCGTGCGCACCAGCAGGCTCTGACCAATCAGGGCGGCGGCCGAGCTGGCGGCCAGTCCCTTGAGAAAATGTCTGCGTGAAATTGCCATATCTTTGCCTCGTCAACTCGTGATCAGTGTGCGCCGTCGGAATAATCGGACGAATGTTTCTGCAGGTACTTGAGCACCAGCGCCTGGGTATCGGCATCCATGTTGGTGAATCCCACCATACCGGCAAACATGCCCGGCCAGGTGTTGGCGTCGAAGTGCGCTTCGGCCGGCTGGGAGTGACAGACGCTGCAGGCGCTGCGATAGGTATCCCGGGCATAGCCCCAGAGGTCTTCGGCTTCCGGCAGCAGGGCGCCAGACTGGGTCCACAGGGCCACTTCTACCTGTTCCCAGGGCAGGCCTGTCATCTCGTCGACCCTGGCTTCACTGACTAACTGCACCAGCTCTTCGTTCTGAGCCACTTCCTTTTCCAGCACCAGGCTGGTGATGTTCATGCCGAAGTCTTCGTACAGCACCCGGCCAAAGCCGCGGGTCTTGCGCCAGGCAGGGACCAGCAGCTTGACGCTGTCGCCGTTTTCTTCCAGCAGTTTGACCGGACTGGCCGCTTCCAGCTCACCGGCTTCCTGGGTCAGCTCGGGATCCAGATACAGGGTGACCGCCTTCACGGTGTAGTAGTTGCTGCCTTCATCCGGGCTCAGGCCCTGGGCGCGCTGCTCCAGCTGGTCGAGTGCCGGATCCTTGAAGGTCATCTGCTCGGGCAGCTGGTGGGCGATGCCCTTGTGACAGTCGATACAGCTCTGGTTACGCTCGGCGGCGGGCTTCATGAAACGCCTGGCCTTGTCGGACATCACGTCCCAGTTCATGCTGTTGTAATCGTGACAATTGCGGCATTCCAGCGAGCCGTTGGCCGAAAAGCGGCTCCACTCGTGCTGGGCCAGCTCCAGCCGTTTCTCGAGAAACTTTTCCCGGGTGTCTATGGTGCCGAACACCTTGCCCCAGACTTCCTTGCTGGCCTGCATCTTGCGGGCAATCTTGTCGGTCCAGTTGTGGGGTACATGGCAGTCGGGACAGGTGGCGCGCACGCCGGAACGGTTGGACCAGTGAATGGTTTCCTGCAGTTCCTGGTAAACGTTGTTCTGCATTTCATGACAGCCGATACAGAATTTTTCGGTGTTGGTGACTTCCAGCGCGGTGTTGAAGCCGCCCCAGAAAATGACGCCGGCCACAAAGCCGCCCAGGGTCAGCACGCCCAGGCTGATATGCACAGAGGGGCGTTTGAGGGTATTCCAGATTTTTTTGAATAAAGTCAGCATGGCGGTTCTCGCGTCAGGGTCGAAGGGGCTTCAGGAGTCAGGCACCGTGCCCGGGTGGGCCAAAAACGATCTGCAGCATCCAGACGATAAAGCCGTATCCGCCCACCGCCATGACGCTGAGCAGGGGAAAGAAAACCGCGGTAATCAACAGAAATGTCAGCCATTCCCGACGACGGGAGTGGACTGGAGTGGGAGAAGTCTTGTGCATGGTGATGTCCCTTGACGTTCCGGAGCCGGTATTCTGCTCGTGAGATCGATACCTTTGAAGATGAGGTTTGCCTCACATCAAAAACAGAATGTGATGAGCAATGAATGAATACTAACAGCGACGATTAGAATAATAGTTGATTGTGATCAAGGCAGAGAATAGTTGTATACGAACAGACCCGGTTTATTCGCTGTCGAGGGGCGGAAGCCGGGGCCTTGTGATTGCCAAAGGGGTCTTTTAAGTCGATAATTTCAGATACGTTTATCACTACAGTAGATCCCCCTATGCTAGACAAGTATTTTCACCTCAAAGAGCTGGGCACCAATGTACGCCAGGAAGTGGTGGCGGGTATTACCACCTTCCTGACCATGGCTTACATCATCTTCGTCAACCCGGCGATTTTGTCCGAGGCGGGCATGGATTATGGCGCCGTCTTTGTGGCGACCTGTCTGGCGGCGGCCATCGGCTGTTTCATCATGGGGCTGGCGGCCAACTATCCCATCGCCCTGGCGCCGGGCATGGGCCTGAATGCCTTCTTCACCTATACGGTGGTGCTGACCGAAGGCTACAGCTGGCAGAGCGCCCTGGGCGCGGTCTTCTTCTCCGGTTGTATCTTCGTGCTGCTGAGCCTGTTCAAGGTGCGCGAGTGGATCATCAACTCCATTCCCGGACCGCTGAAAATCGGCATCGCCGCCGGTATCGGCCTGTTTCTGGCGCTGATTGGCCTCAAAAATGCCGGTATCATCGTCGATAATCCGGCCACTCTGGTGGGGTTGGGCGATGTCACCAGCCTGCAGGTAGGCCTGGCGATGCTGGGCTTTTTTCTGATCATCGGCATGGCGGCCCGTGGCATGCACGGCGCCGTGATGATCGGCATTCTGGTGATTACCGGTCTGGGGGTGGCCTTCGGTGATATTCAGTACCAGGGGATCGTCTCGGCTCCGCCGTCTATCATGCCGACCTTTATGCAGCTGGACATTGCCGGCGCCTTCAACATCGGCATGCTGTCGGTGATTTTTGCCTTCCTGTTCGTCGACCTGTTCGATACCTCCGGCACCCTGATTGCCGTGGCCCAGCGCGCCAAACTGCTGGATGAAAAGGGTCGGCTGCCACGGCTGGGCCGTGCCCTGCTGGCGGACAGTACCGCCTCCATTACCGGCTCCATGCTGGGCACCTCGACCACCACTTCCTATGTGGAAAGTGCCGCCGGTGTGGCCGTGGGCGGACGCACCGGCCTGACTGCCGTGGTGACCGGTCTGATGTTCATAGCCGCGCTGCTGTTCTCGCCGCTGGCGGGTATGGTGCCGGCTTA
>JBFGZI010000127.1:0-6737 GCA_041586855.1 Oceanisphaera sp.
GATACGTCCCAGAGAAGCAAGCATCCGCATAATAATCTGCTCAGATGGCATTTCCAAGGAGAATATGAGCACTGGTTTGTCACTTGTCAGTGCAGCGTGCTCGCAAAGGTTCATTGCAAAAGTCGTTTTACCCATAGAAGGTCGAGCAGCCACTATAATCAGGTCCGAAGACTGGAAGCCCGCAGTTTTTTTATCCAAATCCGAGTAGCCGGAAGACACACCGGTAATCCCCTGATGGGGGTTTTTATACAGCTCTTCGATGCGATCTATGGTCTTTTCCAGCAACACCCGCAATGGCTGAGGGCCCTCGTTGGCGTTGGTCCGGCTTTCGGCAATCTTGAACACCTTGGTTTCGGCCAGATCCAGCAGCGCGGTGGAATTGCGCCCCTGAGGATCGAAACCGGCCTCGGCAATCTCGTTGGCCACCGAGATCATTTCCCGCACCACGGCCCGCTCGCGCACTATGTCGGCATAGGCGCCGATGTTGGCGGCGCTGGGCGTATTCTTGGCAATCTCCACCAGATAAGAGAAGCCGCCCACCGTCTCCAGCGACTCGTGCCGTTCCAGCTCTTCCTGCACCGTGATCAGATCGATGGGGTTACTGAGCTGACTCAGTCGCTGCATGGCCTGAAAGATAAGCCGGTGCGGCCGACTGTAAAAGTCCGGCTCCGAGACCTTTTCCGCCACCCGATCCCAGGCGTTGTTATCCAGCAGCAGTCCGCCCAATACGGACTGTTCCGCCTCAAAGGAATGAGGCGCCATCTTCAGCTGGGCAACGGCCTGATCGGCTTTGGTGACGGTTTTCTCGCTCATCGGTTCTCTCTCTGATTCGGCAAAGGGCTATTATCAGGATTTTTCATCGGCTCTGAAAGGCCCATTCTTGTCTCTGCGCTCGACAATAGCCACGCAATCTCAATGCAAGGTCGCCGTCGTGTCTCTGCCCTGCTGCTCCATAACACCGAAATGGCCGGCGCTATCTCCGCTGTTGCGGTTCGCCGAGTCAGGCGGGCTGTGGCTTTCTTAATCACCTGTTGACATAACATGTCTCTGCTTTAGGATGTTGCTTGTCTGTCACTCAAGGAAACTACAATGCGTAAACTTCTTGCCCTGTTTACCCTGATTTTCGCCGTTGGCATCACTGCCACCGCCTTTGATGCCGAGGCCCGTAAAATGGGTGGCGGCAGCCGTTCTGTCGGCAAGTCTTACAAAACCGCTCCCAGTCAGCCGGCAGCCCAGCAACAACAAGCCGCCGGTAATACCAATGCCGGCCAGACCCAGCAGCCGAAAAAATCCGGCCTGATGGGTGGCCTGCTCGGCGGTCTGCTGGCCGGCGGCATGCTGGCCTGGCTGATGGGCTCCGGCGCCTTCGAAGGTTTCCAGATCATGGACTTCCTGATGATAGCGGGCCTGGCCTTTGCCGGCTTCATGGTGTTCAAGGCCTTGCGCAAGAGCAAGGCCCCCTCGCCCAGAGCGGCCTACAACGGCCCCCAGCAGTATGAAGCGCCCAAGCCGTTTAATGCTCCTGGTCAAGCCGCTGCCGGTCAGTCTGCTACAGGTAGCAACGCCGCTTCCGGCTTCGCGCCCAGCGATGTGCCCTTCGACCTGCCCCCGGGCTTCGACATGCAGGCCTTTTTGCAAGGCTCTCGCGAGCACTATCGCACCCTGCAGCAAGCCTGGAACCAGAACGATCTGGAGAAGATCCGCGAATACGTCACTCCCGAGCTGTTTGCCGAGCTGAGCCAGGAACGCGCCAAGCTGACCGGTGACCAGCACACCGAGGTGATGTTTGTGGATGCCGAGCTGGTACGCGCCGACCACACCTCTTATCAGGCCCAGGTCAGCATCCAGTTCAGCGGTCGCTATCGCGACAGCAGCGAAGGCGTCGAACAGGACATCCGCGAGGTATGGCACCTGGAACGCGATCTGACCAAGGACAATGCGCCCTGGCTGATCGTCGGCCTGGAAGACAACGCGTAAGCGTTGCTACCATGAAATGACAAAGGCGCCCTCGGGCGCCTTTTCAGTTTCTGTTTGTCGGATAAAATCCGATGCTCATCGCGAGGACTCGGACAAAGGGCCCACTCCACCGACTCGACATCATAACAATCCAGTTAAATATCTGGTCATCTATTGGCTCTCAGCTCCAGAGGCAACACAGCCTCCTCCCTCGACACGCCATAAACCCATCCATGGGGGCTCGGAAATGCCGTCCATGGCATTTCACGGTCGTGGGAGGCTGTCTCTGTTTCCTCTTATTGAACACCGAGTTTGCTGCAGACGGAGCCAACAGGCGATGCCGGAGCTTCAAGGAGGATAAAGGGATCTGCTCCGCCGACCTTCTGTTTCAGGGATGAAACAGAGAGCGTACATGGATGTATCTACAGCGAGTCGGTGGAGCGGGCCCTTTGTCCTAGGTGTGAACAGCCCACCGGTTTGATCCGATGGGCATTACAAAAACGAGGTGCCGTAGTCCATCGGGCTGGTGCCGAAGTACCGGGCCAGACTCTGGCCGATGTCGGCGAAGCTATCTCGTCTGCCGAGTGTTCCCGGCCTGAGCCCGCCGCCGAGGCAGATCACCGGCACATACTCGCGGGTATGTTCGGTGCCGTGCCAGGTGGGGTCGCAGCCGTGATCTGCGGTCATGATCAGCAGATCATCCGGCTGCAGTCGCGCCAGCAGCTCGGGCAAACGACGGTCGAAGGCTTCCAGCTCGGCGGCATAGCCGGCGACGTTGCGGCGATGACCGAAGCTGGAGTCGAAGTCGACGAAGTTGGTCATGATCAGGATCTGATCTCCGGCCCCTTCCAGCGCGTCCAGGGTGGCGTCGAATAACGCATCCAGGCCGGTAGCCTTGACCTTCTGGGTGATGCCGCAGTGGGCATAGATGTCGGCTATCTTGCCGATGGACACCACCTCGCCGTGTTTTTCCTCCACCAGCTTCTGCAGCACCGTCGGCGCCGGCGGCGCTATGCTGTAATCCCGTCGGTTGCCGGTACGGTCGAAGTCGGCGGCACTTTCGCCGGTGAAAGGCCGGGCGATGACCCGGCCTATGTTGTAGGGCATCAGCAGCTCACGGGCAATCTCACACACCTGATAGAGTCGCTCCAGGCCAAAGTGCTCTTCATGGCAGGCAATCTGAAACACGGAATCGGCCGAGGTGTAGCAGATGGGCTTGCCGCTGCTGATGTGCTCTTCGCCCAGCTGTTCGAGGATGCTAGTGCCCGAAGCATGGCAATTACCCAGTATGCCGGGCAGCTGCGCCTGCTCGATCAGCGCCTCGATCAGAGACGGGGGAAAGCTGTGGTCGGGTTCGAGGAAGTAGCCCCAGTCGAACAGCACCGGCACCCCGGCCATTTCCCAGTGGCCGGACGGGGTGTCCTTGCCAGAAGACAGCTCTTGCGCATAGCCGTAGCTGCCGACGACCTCGGCCGGCAGGCTCACGCCCTCGGCCACCCGACCTGTGCTGTCCGCATGGGCGTGAAAAAGACCCAGCCGCGCCAGATTGGGCAGGCTGAGCGGCCCCTGTCTGCCAGGGTTACCAGCAGCTGCGGCCTCGCCCCGGTGGCAGGCGGCGGCGATATGGCCCAGAGTGTCGGCGCCTTCGTCACCGAAGGCGGCGGCATCGGCGGACGCACCGATGCCGAAGGAGTCGAGTACCAGTACTATTGCACGTTTCATGGCGTCTCCCTGTAAGCCTGTAGTTATCGAGACCGGTTCAGTAGCCGGTTGCTTGCGCCGTTACATCACCGGAGCCCAGGGTCAGCAGCAGGCTATTCAGCAGGCCGGAGGCGCCGAAGCGAAAGTGCCCAGGGCTGATCCAGTCGGGCCCCATGATATGAGCGGCCAGCCGTAAATAGTCTTGTGCCTCTTCGGTGGTACGCACACCGCCGGCGGCCTTGAAGCCGACATCTTTACCTGAATCGCGGATGGTCTCCAGCATCACCTCGGCGGCCGCCAGGGTGGCATTGACCGCCACCTTGCCGGTGGAGGTCTTGATAAAGTCGGCGCCCCCTTCGATGGCAAGCGTGGCGGCGCGCCGGATCAAATCGGAGGTTTTCAGCTCACCACTTTCGATAATCACCTTGAGTAGGGTCTCGCCACAGGCGCCCTTGCAGGCGCGTACCAGCGCCAGGCCTGCCTGCTCATTACCGGCCAGCAGGGCGCGCCAGGGAAACACCAGATCCAGCTCGTCGGCGCCGGCGGCTACCGCAGCGCGGGTTTCCCGCACTGCACGTTCAATATTGTCATCACCCTGGGGAAAATTGATGACGGTGGCAATCTTTATCTGATCCTCTACGCCCAGTTCATTCAGGGTCTCGCGCGCAACAGCGATAAAGCGCGGATAGAGACAGAGGGCGGCGGGGGTGCCAAAGGGCGTCACCGCCTGCCGACACAGGGCGTCCACTTTTTCATCGGTGTCGTCATCGTTGAGGCTGGTCAGGTCCATCAGGCTCAGGGCCTGACGGGCGACCGTTTTCAAGGCGGTGTCGGTCATCTTTATCTCCTGTCGTCATACGGGGGCTGTCTGTTTACACCTATCCACCCTGTTTACACCTATCTACCGTTACATTCCCGCCAACGACAGGAAAAAACCGGCGATGGTGGCGGACATCAGGTTGGACAGGGTGCCGGCCAGCACCGCCTTGAGGCCGAAGCGGGCGATGTCGTGTCGGCGACTCGGCGCCATGCCGCCCAGCCCCCCCAGCAGAATGGCGACCGAAGCCAGGTTGGCAAAACCGCACAGGGCAAAGGAAATAATGGCCTTGGTGTGCTCGGTCATCACCTGGCCTGTGCCTTCCACCAGCAGTTGGTTGCCGAGGTAGGGGGCGAAGTTGATATAGGCGACAAATTCGTTGAGCACCAGCTTCTGGCCGATAAAAGAGCCGGCAATAATGGCTTCTTCCCAGGGGACACCCAGCAGAAAGGCCAGCGGCGAGAACAGCCAGCCAAGCAGCAGTTCCAGGCTCAGGCTCTCCATCCCCATCCAGCTGCCGATACCGCCCAGCATGCCGTTGAGCAGCGCAATCAGGCCGATAAAGGCGAGCAACATGGCCCCCACGTTCATCGCCAGCATCATGCCGGAGCTGGCACCGGTAGCGGCGGCATCGATAATATTGGCGGGCCTGTCAGCTCCCGGTGTGTCGCCATGGGGATCGAGTTCATCGGTTTCGACCCTTTCGGTTTCGGGCATGATCAGCTTGGCAAACAAAAGGCCGCCCGGTGCTGCCATGAAGGAAGCGGCAATCAGGTATTCCATCGGCACCCCTATGGCCGCATAACCGGCCAGTACGGAGCCGGCCACCGAAGCCAGGCCGCCGCACATCACCGCAAACAGCTCGGAGTCGGTCATCTTGGCAATAAAGGGGCGCACCACCAGCGGTGCCTCGGTGTGGCCTACAAAGATATTGGCGGTGGCCGACAGGGATTCGGTACGCGAGGTGCCGAGCAGCCGCTGCAAGGCGCCGCCCAGAATCCGGATCACCCATTGCATGATACCAAGATGGTAGAGCACGGCGATCAGCGAAGAAAAGAAGATAATGACCGGCAGCACCCTCAGCGCGAAGATAAAGCCCAGGCCACTGCTGAAGGCCGCTTCTCCCACCAGGCCACCGAACAGAAAGTCCATGCCGTCGTTGGCGTAGGAAATGACCTGGGTTACCCCGGCCGACAGTGACTGCAGCATCTCTTTGCCTATCGGCACGTACAGCACCAGGGCACCCAGCCCGGCCTGAAGGGCGAAGGCGCCGCCCACGGTTCGCAGCCGAATGGCCGATCTGTTGTTCGAGAACAGGATGGCGATAAGCACCAGCACCAGCATCCCCACCAGACTCATGATCAAGGTCATAGTTCTATCCTTTCCTTGGCAGCCAAGACATTAGCCTTGTTCAGACAGTCATTGTCATCCGGGTTAGCTTATACGAATTCATTGATGACAGAGTAGATAACCGGCGGTAATAATCGAAAAAAAACCAATAAAATGATGGCGTTCAGAACAAAATCTGCTTGGGAAAGGCTGTTTTGGGCAGGGTTCAGGACCAGCCAAACAGCCGGGAGACGTTGCGTTCGAGCTGTGCGGCCAGGCTGGCTTGATCCTGCCGGCGCAATTCGGCCAGGGCGCTCAATACCCGCGGCAGTTGTGCCGGATGATTGGGCTGGCCCTGAAAGCCACACAAGGGCATGTCCGGGGCATCGGTTTCCAGCACCAGAGCTTCTACCGGCATGGCGGCGATGGCCTGACGGGTCTTATTGGCCCTTGGATAAGTGATGGTGCCGCCGACACCGAGGTGAATACCCAGCTTCCAGAACGCCTCGGCCTGCTGCAAAGAGCCGGAAAAACCGTGCAGCACGCCCCCAACAGGCGGGGTGCGGCGCAGCCATTTCAACAGTTGGTCGTGGGTTTTGTGGCTATGCAGTATCACCGGTAGCGATCGATCCCGGGCCAGCCGGAGCTGGGCATTCAATGCCGCCGCCTGCTCGGTCGGCGCCAGGTCGATCTGGCCATCCAGCCCCATTTCGCCCAGGGCCACACAACGCTCGTCGGCCTGGTCCAGCGCCTGTTCCAGTTTTTGCTGCCAGCCGGCTGAGGCATCGGCAAGCCACCAGGGGTGCAGCCCCAGCGCATAGTAAACACCGGGCAGCGAGGAACTGAGTCTCGGCAATGCCGGCCACTGGGCCTCTTCCACCCCCGGTATCACCAGTCGGCGCACGCCAACGGCCTGTGCCCGACGCCAGTGGGC
>JBFGZI010000128.1:0-6691 GCA_041586855.1 Oceanisphaera sp.
AATAAATAACTAAAAACCAGAACAATTAACTATCAAACCACAAAGTGTGACGAAGATCTCAATTCGGTAAAATACCGATCTCAGGATTTCGCCGGGCCATCCGCCAGCCGGCCCGGGCCATCCGCCAGCCGGCCGAGAGAGTCGGTCAGGGCTGCCAGTTGCTCCGGGTCCGGTCGCCGCCGCTGTTGCAAGGGCAACCGCAATGCCAGCGCCTGCTCTGCCAGTGATGCCAGACCGCAGACCTCGGCCTGTTCGGCCAGCTCCGTTACCACCGCCAGCGCCTCTGACCAGTCTTCGCCGGCCAGGGCGGCCTGCAACAGCCAGACATCGTCCTGGTGCTGCTCGCCGAAATCCACCCCTTGTCTGGCGAAGGATTCGGTGGTCGCATCGGCGGTTTGCCTGGCGCCTTCGGCGTCAACGGCCCCGACCTCTGTCGCCGGCGAAGGTGCCAATATCTGCAGCAGTGCCTGATAGAGATCGAGGCGGTTGACCGGCTTGGTGACATAGCCATTCATGCCCGCATCCAGGCTGGCTTCCCGGTCGCCGCGCATGGCGCTGGCGGTGAGCGCTACTATGGGAATATCGTGATGTACCCTGAGCTTGCGGATCTGGCGCGTCGCCTCCACCCCATCCAGGATCGGCATCTGCAAGTCCATCAGTATGGCGTCGAAATGGAGCCTGGCCATCAGCTCAACGGCCTGGCGTCCATTGTCGGCCAGGGTCACCGACACCTCGACCTGTTTCAGAAACTCCACGATCAGCTGCTGGTTCATGCGATTGTCTTCGGCCAGCAATATCTGTTTTCCCGCCAGCCGGGCCTGATAAAACGCCAGATCCTGCCCCCCTGCCACCACGGCTCGGCCTGCGGTATCGGCCTTATCACCCAGTATCTGATTCAGGCACTGGCGCAGACTATGTTCGGTCACCGGCTTGGACAGATAATGATGAATGCCCAGCGCCTCCATCTGGGCTTCTGGCCGCTCCCGACCGAAGGCGCTCATGATCACCACGCCGATATGACCAAAGTGGGGCTGCTGCACCAGATAACGGGCCAGGTCCAGACCCTTTTCCTGTCCCAGGCAGCAATCGATTAACGCCAGACTCAGCTCGGCGCCCCGCTTGTGGAGCAGCTCCCTGGCCGCGCCCACATCCGGGGCGCTGTACACCACCATACCGAGCCCTCGAAGTAACCGGCTCATCAGCTCCAGCACCAGGGCGTTATCGTCGACCAGCAGCACCTTTTTACCCGCCAGGTGTGCATGTGGCGACTCGGCCCTGACGACCGCCGCCGGCTGCAACGGCAGACTCACGGTAAAGGTGGATCCCCGCCCCGGCTGACTGGTGACCTCGATAGTGCCCCCCATCAACTGCACCAGATGGTGGCTGATGCTCAGGCCCAGACCGCTGCCACCATACTTGCGGGTGGTGCTGGCATCGACCTGGGTGAAGGAGCTAAACAGTCGGTCGAGCTGATCGGGCATGATACCGATGCCCGTATCGCTGACCTCGCAACACAGCCGGGGCTCTGGCTCGGCGCACACCGATACCGTCAACACCACTTCGCCGCGCTCGGTAAACTTGACCGCATTATTGACCAGGTTGACCAGCACCTGTCCCAGTCGCAGGGGATCGCCACGCAAACAGTCGGGTACCTCGGCGGTCTTGTTGATGATGACCTCCAGCTGCTTTTGCTCGGACATGTCGGCAAAGAGCCCGGACAACCGATCGAGCAGTTCGTTGAGATCAAACTCGATATCTTCCAGCTCCAGCTTGCCCGCTTCCACCTTGGTCAGATCCAGAATGTCGTTGATCAGCAGCAAGAGGTTATCAGACGAGTTCTTGATTTTTTTCAGGTATTCGGCCTGTTGCCCATTCAGCGGCGTCTGCTGCAACAGGGAAGAAAATCCGATGATGGCGTTCATGGGGGTACGAATTTCGTGGCTCATGTTGGCCAGAAAATCGGTTTTGGCCCGGGCCAGTGCGAACGAGGCCTGACTCGCGTCGCGCAACTGCCGGTTGCGTACCATCAGCAACAGCAGCCCCAGGCTGAAGAACAGCAGCAATAGCAAGACCAGTGCCGTCAGCATGCTTTTCCTGCCGTCTTCGGCCTCTTGCTGCCAGGCTGTCGTGTGCTTGAACAGCGCAGCAAGATCGTCCGCTGCAATCGCTTCGCGCAGCCGTATCACCTCTGCCAGGTGGTCCCGGTATAGCCGATGATAATAGAAGGCATCCTGCGACTCGGCGGCCGCCGTTTGCTGTAACCGCTCGGCTTCGTCATCGAGCGCATACAGAAACATCTGGTTAGGCGCGGTCAGATACAGCCGGCTATGCTGCAAAAACTGTCTATACGCCGGCCGGGCCGGCAGCAACTGCAGGGCTTCGGCGAAGGCCTGCAACGCATAACGGCCGCGAATATCCGCATCCTGCAGGGCCTGCAGGGTCTCTTGATAGCGATTCAGCTCGGCAAGCACCTCGTCGATGCCCACCAGTGGAGTCGGGTGTTGTTCGACAAACTGAACAAAGTGTGACACCGCCAGCACCAGCGCGGTGACCTGCTCCCTCAGTAACAGGCCGCTTTCTGCATTGGTTGTCACCCTGTGTTGCTGCTGGTGCAAGGCCTGCAGTAGCGGCTCTGTCTGCTGTTGCAGCGCCTGATAATAACGATACTGACGATATTGGTGGCCGCCATAACCCAGCAGCAGCAACAAGAGAAGTGCACATACCAGCTTCGCCCAGCGCGGAACCAGAGCAAGGCGCCGTTTTGAAATCGTCATCAACTTTTGTACCCACAGTCTGGTGATATACTCATAATCTTAACCAAAACAAAAACATAACGAGAAAAATACATGTCCAACGAGACTCCAAAACAAGGTATCAACATCAGACCGAGGTGGGCCATTCTCGGCGCCAACCTGATCCTGTTCCTGCTTTTGCTCAACACACTGCCTTTTGACCCCGGCGTCACCAAGGGGCTGAGCCTGCTGGTGTTTATTGCCGTGCTCTGGCTGACCGAGGCACTTCATATTACCATTACCGCCCTGCTGGTGCCGCTGCTGGCAACCCTGCTCGGCGTGCTGGATACCAATGCGGCCCTCGGCAACTTCTCCAACTCCATCATTTTTCTGTTTCTGGGCGGTTTTGCGCTCGCCGCCGCCATGCACAGCCAGCAGCTCGACCGGCTGATTGCCGGCCGTATCCTGCAGCTGGCCAAGGGGCGGCTCGGTGCCGCCGTGTTTTTACTGTTTGCGACCGCCGCCTTTCTGTCGATGTGGATCAGTAACACCGCCACCACCGTCATGATGCTGCCGCTGGCACTGGGCCTGCTGAGCTGTCTGGATGGCGAGCGTTATCGCAGTACTTATCTCTTCGTGCTGCTGGGCGTAGCCTACAGCGCCAGCATCGGCGGCATTGCCACTCTGGTCGGCAGCCCGCCCAATGCCATTGCCGCTGCCGAAGTGGGCCTGAGTTTCAGCGAATGGATGGCCCTGGGCCTGCCCATTACCCTGCTGCTGCTGCCGGTAGCCATTCTGGTGCTCTATCTGTTGTTCCGTCCCAAACTGGGCGAGCGCATCGAACTGGCCGAAGAGCATATCAGCTGGACCGGCAAGCGTAAGACCACCCTGGCGATTTTTGCCCTGACCGTGTTTCTGTGGGTGTTCTCTGGCCCCGTGTCCAGGGCGCTCGGCGGCCTGAGTTCATTCGACACCGTCGTCGCGCTGCTGGCCATAGCGCTGATTGGCATCACCCGGGTGGCGGAATGGAAGCACATTGAAAAGCACACCGACTGGGGGGTATTGCTGCTGTTTGGGGGTGGTTTGACCCTGAGTCATGTACTGAAGGTCACCGGCACCAGCGAGTTTCTCGCCCACCATCTGGCCGACATGCTGGGGAATGCCAGTCCCTTCGTGATCCTGCTGGTCATTACCGCCTTCGTGGTGTTCCTGACCGAGCTGGCGTCCAACACCGCCAGTGCAGCGCTGTTGATCCCGGTATTTGTGGCGGTGGCCGAAGGTCTGGGACTGACGCCGATAATGGTGGCCTCGGTGATTGCGGTGTCTGCTTCCTGCGCCTTCATGCTGCCGGTGGCTACCCCGCCCAACGCCATCGTGTTCGGCTCCGGCTACATTCGCCAGAAAGACATGATGAAGGCGGGTTTTGTGCTCAATCTGGTCTGTATCGGCATGCTGGCGGTGTATTTCTTCGTCTTCGCCTGAGCCCACAAAAAAGCCGCTGATGTTCAGCGGCTTTTTTCGGGCGCATCCTTGCCTGTTTACTGCTGCCAGAACGGCTTGCTGGTCTCCTGATAACGGTCGGCTTCATTCAGGCCAATGTCTTTCAGCAGATAAGCCGGCAGCTCGGACAGCTGACGGCGGGTGCGTGCACGTTGCAGCCACAGTTCCAGGGTAGCCAGCAGGCCTGATTGAGCCGTCTTTTTGCCTGAGTGTGACTGGTCTTGAGTTTGATACGTTGCTGTGTTCATGATGCGCCTCCTGAGCTGATTTCAGGCACAGCATAGAGAGCCGCCGATACCGGCTCAACCCACTTTTATTCGATCACAATATTAGTTTTTATAATGTATTGATGTTCAACACAAAACAATAACCAACTTTTTATCAGCACCTTAACAAGCCACACACAACCCCGCCGATCCACCTACCATTAAAAAATATTAAAAATTCGGCTTTCCTTCCTCTCGGGGGCTGGATAAATGCATAAAAAAACAAATCAACCGGTCAATAGCCGGTAAATCAAGAGGATATTCTGCATAAACACCAAACCACCTCCACAGCCAACCAGCTGTACGCCTCTCGACCATTTTTATCAAAACGCAAAAAACACAGATGCGCTGGCTGAGTGAAGATAAACAGCAAACAACACCAGGCTAACAATAAAAAACAATCAATATCACCATAAAATAAGCCTGGTTCCCTTTTATAAACGGTGAAAACACGCCAAGGCAGCCAATTGACTCGTTGCTTTTACTGCGCGCCCTCCCTACCCTGCGCCTCGCTTATCTATCCTTACATCTGATATTTCCTGCTTAGGAGTCACCATGAAACGAGAGCAATGGGGTTCTCGCACCGGCTTTATCCTCGCCGCCGTCGGCTCTGCCGTCGGCCTGGGTAACATCTGGCGCTTCCCTTACATGGCGTATGAAAATGGCGGTGGCGCCTTTTTCATTCCTTACCTGTTTGCCATGCTGACCGCCGGCATTCCCTTCATGATCCTGGAGTTTACCCTGGGTCACAAATACCGCTCCGGCGCCCCCAAGACACTGAAGGCACTGAATGCTCGCTTTGAGTGGCTGGGCTGGTTTCAGGTCATGATCTCGGCCATCATCGCCTTCTACTATGTGGTGGTGATCGCCTGGGCCATATCCTACACCTACCTGGCCTTCAGCCAGGGCTGGGGCGAAGACAGCAACGGCTTTTTCTTCGGCGAGTTCCTGGGCCTGGCCGACGACAGTGCGCCTTCCAACCTGGGTGGCCTGCAATGGCACCTGCTGCTGCCCCTGTGTCTGGCCTGGGCGGCCACCTATTTCGCCACCTACCGGGGCGTAAAAGGCGGCATCGAGAAGGTCAACAAGGTGCTGATGCCGCTGCTGTTCGTGATGGTACTGCTACTGATCGGCCGCATCGCCTTCCTGCCCGGCGCCCTGAACGGCATCAACTGGCTGCTGGAGCCGGATTTCAGCAAAATCTGGGATCTCAAGGTGTGGTCGGCCGCGTACGGCCAGATTTTCTTCACCCTGAGTGTGGGCTTCGCCATCATTCTCTCCTACGCCAGCTACCTGCCGGAAAAGTCCGACATCAACAATAACGCCTTCATGACGGTATTGATGAACTGCGGCTTCTCCATACTGGCTGGCATCATGATCTTCGGTGCCCTCGGCTATATGGCCAACGCCCAGGGTAAGGAACTGACCGAGGTGGTGAGCTCCGGCGTGGGCCTGGCCTTCGTGACCCTGCCCACCGCCATCAACCTGCTGCCCGCGCCCGGTGTCATGGGTCCGCTGTTCTTCCTGACGCTGGTCTTTGCCGGTATCAGCTCGCACATTTCCATTGCCGAGGCGGTCACCACCGGTCTGATGGACAAGCTGGGCTGGAGCCGCCCGAAAACCGCCACCATTTTCTGCTCGACCGGCCTGGTGGTAAGCCTGTTGTTCATCACTCAGGGCGGCCTGCTGCTACTGGATCTGGTGGACTACTTCATCAACAACATCGCCCTGCTCGGCTCCTGCCTGCTGGAGCTGTTCCTGGTGGGCTGGCTGTGCCGGCTGGAAGACTTCCGCACCCATGCCAACCGCTTGTCCGAGTTCACCATCGGTGGCTGGTGGGCCATCTGTATCCGCTTTGTCTCCATCGGTATTCTGGTGGTGATCCTGTTCAACAACATTCTGGGTGCCTTCCGTGAAAACTACGGCGGCTATTCCGATAATGACGTGACCTTTATCGGTTGGGGCATGATTGCACTGATGCTGATGGTAGCCATCATCATCAACCTCAGCAGCAAAAAGGAGACCACCGTATGAGCACCGGAGCCATCATCATGATGCTGATCGGACTCGGCATCACCTGGGGCGGTGCCGCTCTGTGTATTCGCCGGGCGATGAAGTCCAAAGCAAAATAACGTACGTACCAAGGCAGCCGAGAGGCTGCCTTTTTTTTCGATGAATACAAAGCCCTCCCCG
>JBFGZI010000129.1:0-6541 GCA_041586855.1 Oceanisphaera sp.
GCATTCTTGGGCTCGGACAGTATCTGTACCAGCGCATCTTCATCCAGCTCGGTCAGGGTGGCGACCACCGGCAGACGGCCGATAAACTCGGGGATCAGGCCGTATTTGACCAGATCCTCGGGCTCGACCCGGGTAAAGACTTCGCTCAGGGAAGAACGGTCGTCCTTGGCTTTCACCTCGGCACCGAAACCGATGCCGGTCCCCTTGTCCATACGCTGCTCAATCACCTTGTCCAGACCGGCAAAGGCGCCGCCACAGATAAACAGGATCTTGGAGGTATCGACCTGCAGGAACTCCTGCTGCGGATGCTTGCGACCGCCCTGGGGCGGTACCGATGCCACCGTACCTTCAATCAGCTTCAGCAGGGCCTGCTGCACCCCTTCGCCCGAGACGTCACGGGTGATGGAAGGATTGTCCGACTTGCGGGAAATCTTGTCGATTTCATCGATATAGACGATACCACGCTGGGCCTTCTCCACATCGTAGTCGCACTTCTGCAGCAGCTTCTGGATGATGTTCTCGACATCCTCCCCCACATAACCGGCTTCGGTCAGGGTGGTGGCGTCCGCCATGGTGAAAGGCACATCCAGCAAGCGAGCCAGGGTTTCGGCCAGCAGGGTCTTGCCGCAACCGGTCGGGCCGATCAGCAGAATGTTGGACTTGCCAAGCTCAACCCCATCGGTCGCGCCGACGTTGTGCAGCCGCTTGTAGTGGTTGTACACCGCCACTGCCAGTACTTTCTTGGCATGATCCTGACCGATGACATAGTCATCCAGGTTGGCACGGATTTCGTGCGGCGTCGGCAAGGCATTGCCTTCCCGCTTCGGCGAAATATCCTTGATCTCTTCCCGAATGATGTCTTCGCACAGCTCGACACATTCGTCACAAATGTAGACGGAAGGGCCGGCAATGAGCTTGCGTACTTCGTGTTGGCTTTTACCGCAAAAAGAACAGTACAGCAACTTGCCGCCATCCCCTTCGCCCTTGCGTTTGTCAGTCATTCACTCACCTCGTATGCGTACAGGCTGAGGAGTGCCTATTTACCTCTTGTTTAAAGAGTGTACAGCACCCCACCCCGCTTTGCTCAATCGCGCTTGAACAGCACCTCGTCGACCAGACCATATTCTTTGGCCTGTTCGGCGGACATGAAGTTGTCGCGGTCGGTATCGCGCTCGATAATCGACAGATCCTGACCGGTATGTTCGGCCAGCAGACGATTGAGCTTTTCTTTGATATACAGAATTTCCTTGGCGTGGATCTGGATGTCCGACGCCTGGCCCTGAAAACCACCCAGCGGCTGATGGATCATCACCCGGCTGTTGGGCAGTACAAAGCGCTTGCCGGCAGCACCGCCAGCCAGCAGGAAGGCACCCATGGAACAGGCCTGGCCCATGCAAACCGTGCTGACGTTCGGCTTGATAAACTGCATGGTGTCATAAATCGACATGCCGGCCGTGACCGAGCCGCCCGGAGAGTTGATATACAGATAGATATCCTTCTCCGGATTTTCCGACTCCAGAAACAGCAGCTGGGCGCAGATCAGGTTGGCCATATGGTCTTCGACCTGACCGGTCAGGAAGATCACCCGCTCTTTCAACAGGCGGGAATAGATATCGTAGGAACGTTCACCCTTGGCGGTTTGCTCCACCACCATGGGGATCAGGGCTGCCAGGGGCCCGCTCGTCATCGAATCATGGATATTTGACATAAGATATTGTCCCCAAAACAAAATGGCCCAAGTGCACTCACACTGGGGCCATTATACGCAAGAGCTTGATGCCTAAGTCAAATGGTTCTTAAGCGCCAACGCCCGGCTTGTTCATCACGTCGTCGAAGCCGACCTGCTTGTCAGACACCTTGGCCTGGCTCAGCACGAACTCGATAGCCTGATCTTCGATGGCCAGGTTACGCACGTTTTCCAGCAGCTCCGGGTTTTCGTTGTAGTAGGCAACCACTTCGGACGGATCTTCGTAGGCAGCAGACATGGAGGCGATGATTTCCTGAACCTTGGCGTCGTCGGCCTTGATCTCGTTGGCTTTGATCACTTCACCCAGCAGCAGACCCACGCGTACGCGACGCTCGGCCTGTTCCTGGAACAGTTCGGCCGGCAGCTCGGGGGCATTCTTCGGATCCATGCCACCGAAACGCTGCAACGCCTGCTTGCGCAGGGTTTCGATTTCGTTGTCGATCAGCGACTTGGGTACATCAACCGGGTTCTGCTCCAGCAGACCGTCGATCACCTGCTCTTTCACGGACGCTTTCAGGGCCTGAGCCAGCTCGCGTTCCATGTTCTTGCGTACTTCGGCCTTCAGGCCGTCAACGGCGCCATCGGCAATGCCGAAACGCTGTACGAATTCTTCGGTCAGCTCGGGCAGTTGCTGGGCTTCAACCTTGGTCACGGCAATGGCGAACTGGGCCGGCTTGCCTTTCAGGTTTTCGGCGTGATATTCCTCGGGGAAGGTCACTTCCAGGGTGAAGTCGTCACCGACTTTCTTGCCCATCAGGCCTTCTTCGAAGCCCGGGATCATGCGGCCGGAGCCCAGAACCAGGACGAAGTCTTCGGCGGCGCCGCCTTCGAACTCTTCACCGTCAACAGAGCCCACGAAGTTCATGGTCACGCGGTCGTCGGTGCCGGCTTCGCGCTCAACGGCAACCCAGTCGGCGTGCTGCTTGCGCAGGGTGTCGATCATCTTGTCCAGATCGGCATCGGTCACTTCAGCCTGGGGCTTCTCGACGCTGATGGCGTCCAGACCCTGTACGGCCACTTCCGGATACACTTCGAAAATAGCGGTAAAGGTGAAGTCTTCGCCTGCTTTCAGCGCGGAAGGTTCCATGGTCGGCATGCCGGCCGGGTTCAGTTTCTCGCTGATCACCGCTTCGAAGAAGTTGCGCTGCATCAGTTCGCCGGCCACGTCGGCTTCAACGGAGGAACCGAACATTTTCTTGATAACGGTCAGCGGCGCCTTGCCAGGACGGAAACCGTCGATACGGCGGGTCTTGGCCAGTTGACGCAGGCGGCTGTTCACTTCGCCTTCCACCTTGTCGGCGGGTACGGTAATGGTCAGGCGGCGCTCCAGGCCTTGAGTCGTTTCTACTGAAACTTGCATTCTTCTACCTCAATTTTCTTCAGCACCTTGGTGCTGACCCTGTGATTGATTTAAAACAGCCTGGGCTGCTTCCTTGAATCCTGGTGAAGACACTTGTCTTCGCGACAGCCGTGTTTTCGCAACAACTGTGCTTTCGCGACAAAACAGCGCCTTCTCGGCAAATTAGACGCGGCATTATAACGGGGCAACCCTGCAGCGTCGAGCGTCGCTACGGCTCAGGTTAAGCAATATGGGGGCGAACTCGTGCTTTTCAATAAAAACCCCGTCACAAAATGGCGTTGCCTTCCGCTTCAGGATCAAACAAGGCATGCCGCAGCATGCCTTGTTCTCATCTTCGGCGTTCGTTCGTCTTAGAAAGAGACGCGACGATACTTGCGGTATTCCGGGGTCCAGAAGTTGGCTTCTATCGCCTCGTCCAGCGCCGCGTCGGAAATCTGCAACGCCTGACCCTGTAACTGAGCGGTTTTGGCGACCATCTTGGCGATCTGACGGCTCACATTCTGGATTTCTTCCAACGGTGGCAGCAGGGCACCTTCTCCGTCCAGCGCCATCGGCGAACAGGCGGCCAGGGCCCGGCTGGAGGACATCAGCATGGCGTCGGTCACCCGTTTGGCGCCGCAGGCCAGTACGCCCAGACCGATGCCGGGGAAGATATAGGAGTTGTTGCACTGGGCAATTTCATACAGCTTGCCCTTGTGCTCCACCGGTGCGAAGGGGCTGCCGGTGGCCACCAGCGCCTTGCCGTCGGTCCAGTTGATGATGTCTTCCGGCGTCGCCTCCACCCGAGAGGTGGGGTTGGACAGCGGGAATACGATGGGCCGCTCGCAGTGGGCGTGCATGGTCTGGATCACTTCCTTGGTGAACAGACCCGGCTGGCCGGACACACCGATCAGGATATCGGGCTTGCCGTTCTGCATCACCTCCAGCAGCGAGATGTTCTCGCTGGCGGTATCCCAGTCACTGATGTGCTCGAGCGACTGGGCCAGCGGACGCTGGAAGTCCACCAGGTTGGGCATGTTGTCGGTGATCAGGCCAAAACGGTCGACCATGAATACCCGCTGGCGTGCCTTTTCATCGCTCAGGCCTTCGGCCTTCATCTGCGCCACAATTTGCTCGGCGATGCCACAACCGGCAGAGCCGGAGCCGAGGAACGCCACTTTTTTCTCGGACAATTTGCTGCCACTGGCCTGGCAGGCCGCAATCAGGGAGCCCAGGGTCACGGCGGCGGTGCCCTGAATGTCATCGTTGAAGCAGCACAGCTCATCCTTGTAACGATTGAGCACCGGCATGGCGTTTTTCTGTGCAAAGTCTTCGAACTGCAACAGCACATTGGGCCAGCGACGCTTCACCGCCTGAATAAAGGCATCTACGAACTGCTCGTACTCTTCGCCGGTGATCCGCGGGTTGCGCCAGCCCATGTACATGGGATCTTTCAGCAGCTGCGGATTGTTGGTGCCCGCATCCAGTACTACCGGCAGGGTATAAGCCGGAGAAATACCACCACAGGCGGTGTACAGCGACAGCTTGCCGATGGGAATGCCCATGCCGCCGATGCCCTGGTCGCCCAGACCCAGAATACGTTCGCCGTCGGTCACTACGATGACCTTGACGTTGCGCTTGGTGGCGTTCTGCAGTATGTCGTCGATACGATCCCGGTCCGGGTAGGAAATAAACAGGCCTCGGGCACGACGGTAGATATTGGAAAATTCTTCACAGGCCTGACCCACGGTCGGGGTATAGATGATGGGCATCATCTTGCTCAGATGATCCTGCACCAGACGGTAAAACAGGGTCTCGTTGGTATCCTGAATGTTGCGCAGATAAATATGCTTGTCGAGATCGTTCTGAAAGGAGGTGTACTGTTTATATGCCCGAGACGCCTGTTCTTCGATGGTTTCGATATTGTGGGGCAGCAGGCCTTCCAGGTTGAACGAAATTCGCTCTTCCTTGGAAAAAGCACCGCCCTTGTTCAGCAGAGGGGTTTCCAGCAGGGCCGGGCCGGCATAGGGTACATAAAGGGCACGGTTTTCATGATGCTCTTGGGGCATAAGACATCTCGCTTAAGTTATAGTCCGCAGGGGAAGTGATGATTCGAGTAATAGGGGGCTCGCCAGCCAGTATAAGCCAAGCCCCCCTCCCAAACCACCGTCAGCGAGTGCTTATCGTCGATAGATTACCGATGTGCCACCACGCAATTCCGACCCTGGCTTTTGGCTTCATATAGAGCCTCATCGGCCAGGCGCAGTACGTCGGTAAGAGCACTGTCGTGGTGGCCTTCGACCACGCCGGCACTGAGGGTCACCATGACTTCACTTTCATCCAATGGATTTTCTACCGGCTGGGATTCCACCGCCAGGCGCAGGGTTTCGGCCTGCCGCGCGCCCTGCTCCAGTCGGGTCTCTGGCAGCAGCACCATGAACTCTTCTCCGCCATAACGGGCAACGATGGCCTCCTGACCGAAGATGTCCATGATGGTGGTGGATACACTGACCAGTACTTCATCGCCCATCAGGTGACCATGTTCATCGTTGATACGCTTGAATTTGTCGAGGTCGAACAGGATCAGCGTATAGGGTTGGGTCGCACTGCTGTCGTGGCGCACCGCTTCCAGCTGACGCAAAAACAGCCGGCGGTTCATCAGGTGGGTCAGGGGATCCCGGGTCGACTCCCGATACAGGTCCAGTAACATACGCAGCTGCCCGGCCTGTACCCAGAGCATCGCCAGGCTGAAGCACAATAACAGCCAGATGCGGTCGACCAGCTCGCCGTTGTTCAGGGTGCGGGAGTCGAGCCAGTAATCGGTGGCCAGCACCGCCAGTATCATCACCACCGCCACCCGCAGACCGGAACGTATCGGCAGCGGCAGCGCCGCCAGCAACGCCAGCAGAAAATAGGGGAAAGCCACGTAGCCCACCGGAATCGGCACCCCATCCCGGAAGCTCCACAGGCTGACCAGATTGAACAGCAGCAGAATGGCGAGCAGGGCATAGAGCGACATCACCATCCAGCGACGGTCAAGCTTGCACAAATAACTGAGCGGCAGCAGCGGGGTCAGCATGACGCCGGTGATCAGCCGGACTTTCCACAGCAGCTTGAAATGCGCCGGATCCAGTACCCACCAGTCGACGGCAATCCAGCCGGCGATGCCAATGATAAGCAGGGTTACCAGCCAGCGAAAACGAACGGCGACCACACCGATGCGGATGAGCTTAAAATCCCGGGAGTGATAGCTATCGCTCCAGTATTCCTTGAGTTCCAACCCATTCCCCTTTTTCTTTGATGATTTAACGGCAACAAGATCACAGCGGCGACAGGAATCGCAAAAAGCGCCAACAGTACCCAAAGCCCGCACCAGGCGCCAGTGTATATTGCCGATGGGTAAAAAACATTGAGCCGACAGAGGTTTTGCTGTTTCCCGGTGGCCTGTTGCAGGC
>JBFGZI010000130.1:0-6527 GCA_041586855.1 Oceanisphaera sp.
ACAAGCGCTGCCCTGCGGGTTCGGCTAAACGCGTTTTTCTCTTTGTTGAGAGGGCCTTGCTTAGAATGACTAGGCTACACCCCTCTCGCCGCGATAAAAACGCGTTTAACTCGAACAAAATTTAACCGCGAAAGGTCAACAGACCCTAGCTCCGGTTCGGCTGATAGCGAAACTTCAGAAACTTCTGCGCATGACTGAGGATCTGAAAAGCATCCTTCAGGTTACGGCGCTCGAAGTCCGACAGATTCTCGGGCTCGATATTGTTATCCGGCTCGTTGCCGGCCTCGAGATCCAGCGCCTGGTGACGAATACGCACCGTGGCGATAAATTCCATGGCATCGCGCAAGTCTGGCCCCCGCCCCTTGGGCAGTATGTTCGATTCAATCACATCGTTCAGCCGGTCGAAGGAATTGTGTGCCTTGGAGCCCACCGCCAGCGCATGCACCCGGATCAGATCCGCCAGCGGCGCCGTGCCCCGCCGCTTGAGGTTGATGGAGTTGTTGTGCTTGCCGTCCTGCTCCATCACAAATTCCTTGAAAAAACCGAGCGGCGGCGTTCGCCCCAGGGCGTTGCGCGCCATGCTGGCCAGAAAACGCGGGCTGCGCTTGGCCCGGCGCGAGATCAGGGCATTCAATTGCTCGGCCCACTCGATTTTGCCGTAGACCCCGTCCAGATCGAAGAAAATCGAACTGTTCAGCAAGGTTTGCGGGCTGGGGTTGTCAATCCAGTCGCTGAAACACTGCTCCCACTGGCGGCGGGTTTTCTGCCATTCCACATTGGTGGCCATGATATCCCCGGTACAATAGCTGTAACCACAGGCGGCCAGGCCGTCGCAGACCCGTTTGGACAGGGCGGAAAAATAAGGGCCGTGTTGGGCGGGATCAAAGCGGTTATCGAGAATAATGGCATTGTCCTGATCGGTCACGATCAGCTGCTCGTCCCGCGCCATCGAACCCAGCGCCAGAAAACAGTAAGGCACCGGCGGTGGCCCCAGTTCGGCCTCGGCCAGCTCCAGTAGTCGCTGCTTGAAGCTGCGACCTATGCCGGCCATGGCGGTGCCTATCATCTGCGAGTTGGCGTCTTCGTTCACCATGCGCACGAAACAGGCCTTTACATCGTCGGCAATGGCCGCCAGCTCGTCGGCATTCTGTGCCTGAAAAATATGCCGTACCACAAAAAGGCTGCTGCGCGACTCGTGACGCATCACGTCCGACAGTGCAATCACGCCGACCGGCTTGCCTTTGTGCAGTATGGGCAGGTGGTGCAGGTTATAGCGCAGCATGATCAACATGGCTTCAAACACGAACCGGCCGCTTTCGAGCGCCACCAGCTCTGTCGACATCACCTCCTCCACCCGGGTCTCGGCCGACAGCCCCGTCGCCAGCACCCGGGTACGCAGATCCCGGTCGGTCAGAATACCGGCCACCCGTCCGTCGTCGGTCTGAGGGTCGGGGTGCAGCACCAGAATGGAAGACACCCCTTCTGCGGTCATCTTCTGCGCCGCTTCCAATACCGTGGCCGATAGCGAAATGGTGACCGGCTCGCGGGAAATCAGCTCGCGCACCGTCGACGTCAGCAATTCATCGCCGCCCTCCTGGCGAGACACCGCCTGCCGTAGTCGGGTTCTGTCTTCCACTTCCACGAAATCGGCAAAGGACTCAAAGCCTTCGTAGAGTTCGTTGAACAGCGCCTCGGGCAGGCAATAGACCAGGGTGTCTTCCAGCGCCGTGGCCGACATCCGCACCCGATTGTTCATCAGTAGTCCCATCTGGCCAAACAGACTGCCCTCGCTCAGGCGATTATGCAGCTCGCCGCTACGACGATACATCTCCACCGCCCCGCTGCGGATCATATACAAATCATGCACTTGATCCCCGTAATTCAGGATCACGGTTCCGGCCCGGTAATAGGCAATTTCTATCTGCCCGGCAATATGCTCCAGGGTCTCTTCCTCCAGCATATCGAAGGGAGGAAAGCGGCGAATAAATCCCAGTATTTCAAGTTGCTCAGCTTCCATAACCAGACTCACTCAATACAAAAATTGAAAAAGGCAGACGGGATGTCCCCGCCTGCCTTTATACCATCTATACCCTAGGTCGGCTCAGCGCTCAGCTAGCTCTTGGCTCCGAGGCCAGCCCCTTGATTAGGGATACACACGACACCAGTAGCACTATGGTGAAGGGGAAACCGGTCGATACCGCCATCGCCTGTAGTGCGGCGAGACCGCCGCCCAGCATCAGGGCAATGGCCACCAGACCTTCAAAGGTACACCAGAACACCCGCTGCGGCTTGGGCGAGTTGACCTTGCCGCCGGAGGCGATGGTGTCAATAACCAGAGAGCCGGAGTCGGACGAGGTCACGAAGAACACCACCACCAGTATGATACCGATAAAGGAAGTGATCTGCGCCAGCGGCAGCGCATCCAGCATGATAAACAGCTGCAGCGGCACAGCGGCTTCGGCCACCGCCTGGTAACCGTCGTTCACCAGCTGGCTGATGGCGGTACCGCCGAAGGCAGTCATCCACAGCACACAGGCGGTAGAGGGCACCAGCAGCACCGACACCAGAAACTCGCGCACGGTACGACCACGAGATACCCGGGCAATAAACATGCCGACAAACGGCGACCAGGAAATCCACCAGGCCCAGTAGAAGGCGGTCCAGCCCTGGGAGTAGTTGGCGTCTTCACGCTCGAACGGCATCGACAGTGCCGGCAGATGTTCCAGATAAGATGCCAGGTTGGAGAAGAAACCGCTCATGATAAGCAGAGTCGGCCCGACGATGATCACGAACAGCAGCAGCAAGGCTGCCAGTGCCATGTTGATCTCGGACAGCCGTTTCACCCCGGCATCCAGTCCGGCCAGTACCGACACCAAAGCAATAGCGGTAATGACGATCACCAGCACGATTTCGGTGGTGGTGCCCGTCGGCAGTCCAAACAGAAAGTTCAGGCCGGCACTGGCCTGAGAAGCACCGAAACCCAGCGACGTCGCCAGACCGAACATGGTGGCAATGACCGCCAGAATGTCGATAAGATGACCTGGCCAGCCCCAGACCCGCTCGCCCAGCAGCGGATAGAACACGGAGCGTACCGTCAGCGGCAACCCCTTGTTGAAGGAGAATATCGCCAGCCCCAGCGCCAGTACCGCATAAATTGCCCAGGGGTGCAGTGCCCAGTGATAAATGGTGGCCGCCATACCCAGACTTCTCGCAGCGTCGGCATCACCTATCGCTGCACCCAGCGGTGCCCAGTCGGTGCGCACACCGTTTTCGACGCTGATGCCGCCGAAGGAGCTGCCGAAATGAGACAAGGGCTCGGACACGCCGTAAAACATCAGGCCGATACCCATACCGGCGGCAAACAACATGGAGAACCAGCCGATATAGGTAAAGTCGGGCGTAGCTTCGGTGCCGCCGATGCGCACCTTGCCCAGGGGAGACACAATCAAGCCCAGGCACACCAGCACGAAAATATTACCGGAGCCGATAAAAAACCAGTCCAGGTTGGAGGTCAGCCAACCGCGCAAATCAGCGAACAACGGTGCCACCTGGTTCTGAAACGCCAGGGTCAGAAACACGAAGGCGACGATGGCCAGACCCGAGATCATGAACACCCGGTTGTGGATATCCAGCCCGAATGGTCCTATCTGCAGGGCGATGTTGTCCTGCCCCACCTGATAGTCGGTATCGATGGGATTCACCTTCCCTTCCGGGGCGATCACATCATGATTGTCTTTATCTGTCATTGCTCAGATCCCTTGCACCCCAAGTCATTAGGGTTGTAATGAAACACTCGGTCAAGTTAACACAAAAAACCCGGTAACTTCTTGAATACAGGGTTAAATGGTTACTTTATAATCATTATGAAACGAAAAACAACAACGGCTAACCACTGTACCCGTCTGGCCACAGTTTCCAAACGCGCCCTTTATATAACAAATGGTTACTTCAGGATAGCGGAGAAAATGCACCCGATGGCGTCGGCATGGAAGAATTGCGGAGTATGTCATACAGCGCCTGAGCGGCCACCGACAATTCATGCTCTGCCCGGGTCATCATGCCAACCGATTGTGCTACCACCGGATCCTGCTGGCGGAGCTGCTACTCCAGCATCAAGTGTACCGCCGGCAAGCTGATTGAGCCCGACCGAGCGCCCGAATTGAGCTTGGTCGACTGGGACTTGCATCGGCAGAGGTAAAGGAATCGTCTCTAGGGTCTGCCGGACAAGTTACAGCCCTGAATAGAAAAAGCGCCTTAACGGCGCTTCTGGATAAATCGCATTTTTTACTGGTTAGTTTTTTTGCGCCAGCACGGCATCGATATCGGCCGCCGAGTGGCGCTCGGCCAGTGCCTCTCCCGGCTCGTCACTGGTGCGATTAACAATACGCCCTCTTTGTACCGCGGGTCGTGCGGCAATTTCTTTTGCCCAGCGTTGCACATGGGTATAACTGGCGGCATCAATAAATTCGGCGGCATTGTACGCCCGCCCCAACACCAGGTTGCCGTACCAGGGCCAGATGGCCATATCGGCAATGCTGTAGTCGTTACCGGCAATATACGGCTTATCTGCCAGTTGCTTGTCCAGTACATCGAGCTGGCGCTTGGTTTCCATGGTGAAGCGGTTAATGGCGTACTCTATTTTCACGGGCGCATAGGCATAAAAATGGCCAAAACCACCGCCCAGATACGGCGCCGATCCCTGTAGCCAAAACAGCCAGTTCAGGGTTTCGGTACGCTCGGCAATATCGGTCGGCAAAAAATGGCCAAATTTTTCTGCCAGATACAGCAGTATGTTGCCAGACTCAAACACCCTGATGGGAGCATCCGTCGAGCAGTCCAGCAGTGCCGGAATTTTAGAGTTGGGATTTACCCCTACAAAGCCGCTGGAGAACTGTTCCCCGTCGCCAATGCTGATCAAATGCGCATCGTATTCTGCATCTGTTACCCCCAGAGCCAACAGCTCTTCCAGCAAAATAGTGACTTTTTGGCCATTAGGCGTGCCCATGGAGTACAGCTGCAGGGGATGCTCACCCCTGGGTAACGCTTTATCGTGGGTGGCACCCGACACCGGGCGGTTGGTTTTTGCCCAGGTGCTGCCATCGTCTTCCGGCAGGGTCCACACGGTGGGAACTTGATATTCACTGGTCATACAGGCTCCTGTTAACACTATGGTTTTTATGTTTATGCGAGTAACACGACCACTATGGGCTCTAGATATTCTTTGTTCAGTTGCTCGCCAGGCGTTACAGCATCAATAATGAGCATGCATGGCCTCCTAGTTTTAATCAATAATTTCAATGTCTTCCGCACTAGCTTCACCCCAGCGAAAGCATGCTCGGAATGGCTTATTGGCTCTAATCTGGAGCTGACCTCGACGGTCACCTGGCAAAAACCCCGACTTATTATCGAATGATGCTTTCAGAACATCCGGCTTCCTGCCTGGTGGTGCAGCGAGCAAGTCGGCGTCCATTTCATGAATGACGGGGTTTTCGCCTCATGGTGCTAAATTGGCCGCTGATGCGGCCAAAGAAGTGATACGGCTTACCGATTCCGCCCCCCAATATAAGATTCCCGATTTTTTCCCAAGGATCGTTGCCGAAATATGGGTATCACAGGGCTTTTCCGCCAGTCCATAACAGACGTGCAGCGGCAGAAGGTGCTCTTCCCGGGGATGACAGAATCGAGCATAGGGTGCCCGCTCCCAGTGCGCCAACCGCTCCGCCCGCTCCGATTCCTCCATGCCGGCATTGGTGCAGGTTTCTTCCAGCCAGTCTTCGAACGCCTCGTTGCCGGCCTGAATGTCCGGGGTATTTGGCGCAAAGAACGCTCGCATGTTATGGAAGGTAAAACCGGAGCCAATCACCAGCAGATTATCGTAATCCAGTGCCTGTAACGCACGGCCGATCGCGAGGTGCGTAGTTGCATCCAGGCTGTTGACCAATGACAGCTGCACGCACGGAATATCCGCCTCTGGGTACATCAGCTTAAGTGGTACAAACAGGCCGTGATCAAAGCCCCGCCGCTCATCGAGCCGCGCAGCAATCCCGGCCTTTGCCAACACTTCGTGGACCTGTCCTGCCAGCACAGGTTCACCGGGGCATGGATACTTGATTTCGTAGGACTCCGGCGGAAAGCCGTAATAATCGTAGATCAGAGACGGGGTGGCTCCCGAGGTGATAGCCGGTACCGATTCCTCCCAGTGGGCACTGATAACCAGTATTGCGGAGGGCTTGCGCAGTGTGCCGGCGACCTCCGTGAGCCGAGCCACCATCTCTCGATGGCTCGGATCCCCCAGTAATGGCATAGGGCCGCCGCCGTGGGAGATGAACAGAACATCCGGTTTTACATTCATGGCGGTTACTCTCTTAGGGTCTGTTGACCTTTCGCGGTTAAATTTTGTTCGAGTTAAACGCGTTTTTATCGCGGCGAGAGGTGTGTAGCCTAGTCACTCTAAGCAAGCACTTCTCAACAAAGAGAAAAACGCGTTTAGCCGAACCCGAAGGGCAGCGCTTGTGGCGTCTTTCTAC